>JBOHBY010001184.1:0-4512 GCA_050698635.1 Spirillospora sp. | reverse complement strand
ATGTAGTACGGGTTCAGCAGCCCGATCTCGAACGGACGGTCCCCGAACGCCCAGGCGAACAGGGCGTACGCCGTCTGGAAGATCACGTAGGGGGCGAGGGTGGTGCCGACGAGCCTGGCGGCCCGGTCGTCGGTGAGCGTGAACCGCTTCGCCAGATAGCCGCTGATCACGATGAACACCGGCATGTGGAACAGGTAGAAGAAGTAGTAGGCCGTGGAGGCGAGCGGGACGTCGTCCAGCCCCGCCATCCCGTGCCCGGTCGCGACGAGCAGGATCGCGAGGAACTTGGCGTTGTCGAGATGCGGATCACGCACCCGCGGGCCCGCGCCGTTCGCCGTAGCCTCGCCCGCGACGGCGGAATCGGGTGTCTGTGTCATCGGCGGCTCTGAATCCTGGGGAGGGGCTCGTGGAGCATATCCGACCAAATCGCACCGACCTTCCCATGCGATTCTCCCGCCCCCGCCGCCCCGGTACCCCCCGCGTGGATCTACGCTGGGATCACGCGGGCCCGGGCGGGGACACCGCGGGCCCGGGAGGGGACACCATGGGGTACACCAGGCATGCCAAACGCGGCGTGATCATCGTCGTGGGCGGCCTCGTCCTGCTGACCGGTGTGGCGCTGCTCGTCCTGCCGGGGCCCGGGCTGCTGCTCGTGCTGGCCGGCCTGCTCATCCTTTCCCGCGAGTTCCCGGCCGTGAACCGCTATGTCGAGCCCATCCGCGAGAAGGCGATCCAGGCCGCGGAGGACAGCGTGACCTCGTGGTGGCGCCTCACCGGCTCGATCCTGACCGGGCTGACCCTGCTCGGCGCGGGCGTGGTGTGGGCGCTGGTAGAGGAGCTGCCGCTGTCCGGGTGGAGCACGGGGTCGGGCCTCATCCTGTCCGGGTTCATCCTCTTCGGCCTGCTGTACTGGAGCTACCGCCGCGTCCGCGCGGGCCGCGCCGCCGGCGCCTCCGGCTGATCCGGTTGACGAGCCCGCTGACCGCTTCCGGTCCGGCGCCGCCGTGACACCGGCATCCCCGGCGTTCTGTCACATCGGGATGGAAGGCTGACGTCCATGGCTGATCGGGGAGCTTTGGACGCGCTGCGCCAGGCGGTGCGCGTGTCGCCGGACAACCTGCCGTTGCGGCGCCACCTCGCGGAGCGGCTCCTGGACGCGGGGCTCCTCATCGACGCCGAGAACGAGTTCCGCGAGGCGCTCGATCTCGCGCCGGGCGACGCCGGGCTGATGACGAGCCTCGCCGAGGCGTACCTCAGGCAGGGCAAGACCGGTGCCGCCCTCGCCGCGCTGGAGCGGGTCGGGCTGGGCGAGGGCCCGGCGAAGGCGGGCCTCATCGTCGCGAAGGCGCTGGTGGCCGAGGGGGACGTGGCCGCCGCGAGGCCGCGCTACTGGGACGCGGTCGCCCGCGACGCCGCGCTGGCCGACGCCGAGTTCGAGGTGCGGCTCGGCCACTCGCCCGTCCCCGAGCCCGCCCTGGCGCACGCGCTGGCCGACGTCGCGCCACCGGTCGATGACGCGGACCCGCCCGGGGGGGACGACACGTCGCGGGTCACGTTCGCCGACGTCGCCGGGATGGAGCAGGTCAAGCAGTCGCTGCGGATGAAGCTGCTGCTGCCCGTCCAGCAGCCGGAGATGTTCGCCGCCTACGGCAAGCGCGCGGGCGGCGGCGTCCTGCTGTACGGGCCGCCCGGCTGCGGAAAGACCCACCTGGCACGGGCCGCGGCCGGGGAGCTGGGCGCCTCGTTCATGAGCGTCGGGCTGTCCGACATCCTCGACATGTACATCGGGTCGAGCGAGCGGAACCTGCACTCGACGTTCGAGGCCGCCCGCAGGAACCGTCCCTGCGTGCTGTTCTTCGACGAGGTCGACGCGCTCGCGGCACGCCGCGCCGACATGAACCGCGCCCACAACCGGCAGATCGTCAACCAGTTCCTCGCCGAGATGGACGGCGTCGACGGCGACGCCAACGAGGGCGTGCTGGTCCTCGCCGCGACCAACGCGCCCTGGTACGTCGACAGCGCGTTCCGCCGTCCGGGACGCTTCGACCAGATGGTGTTCGTGCCGCCGCCGGACGCGCCCGCCCGCGCCGCCATCCTGGCGCTGCTGTGCCGTGAGGTGCCGCTCGACGAGCTCGACTTCCGCGCGGTGTCCGAGGTGACCGACGGCTTCGCGGGCGCCGACCTCAAGGGCGTCGTCGACCAGGCCGTCGAGACCAAACTGGGGGAGGCGCTGCGGGTCGGGCGTCCGCTGCCGCTGTCCACCGCCGACCTGCTCGGCGCGGTGCGGTCGGCCCGTCCGACGGCGATCGCGGAGTGGATGGGCACGGCGCGCAACTACGTCAGGCACGCCAACGAGAGCGGCGTATGGGACGACCTGCTCCCGTGGCTCGGCGGAAAACGGCGATGACCTCCGCGTCCGGCGCTTCCGGCGCTTCCGGCGCGTCGGGGGCGTCCGACGTGATCGCGCGGGCGAACCTGTTGCTGAGCCTGCGGCGTCCCGCGGAGGCGGAGAAGGAGACGCGCCGGGCGCTGGCCGACGACCCCGAGAACGCCGACCTGCACCTGGTCCTCGCCCGCGCGCTGTCCCGCCAACGCGACACCGACGAGGCGCTGGACGCGGCGAACCGCGCGGTCTCGCTGAGCCCCGGCTTCTGGTACGCCCACTGGGTGGCCGGTGACGTGCTGTCCGGCGCCGGCCGGGAGAGGGAGGCGCTGGCGGCGTTCCAGAACGCCCTGGCCTGCGACGCGGAGAAAGTGCTGATCTACGAGGGCCTGGCCCGCGGCCACTACGTGCTCGGCGAGTGGCCGCGCGTCATCGAGGCCGCCGAGCAGGGGCTGAGTAGAAAACCGGACGACGGCTTCCTGCTCGAACTCACGAGCCTCGCCCTCGTCAAGGTCCACGACCACGCCCGTGCGCGCGAGCACGCGGCGCGGGCGCTGCGGCTCGCCCCCGAAAGCGCGAGCGCCCACCGCACGTACGGGATCGTCGCCATGGACACCGGCGATCACAAAGGCGCCGCCGAGGCGTTCCGCGAGGCGCTGCGGCTCGCGCCCGAGTCGGGGAAGGCGGCGCGGCTGCTGCTGGAGCTGCACAGGCGTCGGAACCGGCTGCGCGGCCTCGACAGGGTGCTGTGGAAGGTGCGTTGCCTGCCGCGCCGCCGGATGATGTGGTGGATCGTCGCGTCGATCTTCGCGCCGTGGTTCGCGTTCATGATCCTCGTCACGCTGGGGATGTGGGTGAACGGGGTGGTCCGGTCCGTGACCGCGGTGTGGATGAGCCGTGATCCGCTGGTCCGGCGGCTGCTGTCCGACGTCGAGGTGCGGTCCGGGCGGATCGCGGTGGGTGCCCTCGGCGCCGGTGCGGTGATGATCGGGACGTCCGCCGTCCTGGGGTCGTCCACCCTGGCGCTCTCGGGCGCCGCCACCCTCGCGCTGATCACTCCAGTACACGAGGCGGGCTGGTACGAACGCCCTGGCCACACGGTTTTCCTGGGGGTGGCGGCGGTGCTCGCAGGGTTCGTCGTCGTCCTGACCGCGCTGGCGTTCGCGGCGCCGCAGCTCGGCTGGGTGCCGGTCGCGACCCTGCTGACGTGCTACGCGGGCCTGGGGTTCATCTGGCCCGCGATGCTCCTCCCCGACCGCCCGGCCTGATCCGCGCGAAATTCGTTCCGCGGATTCGTTCCGGGAATTGATCCCTGGAGCGGGTATCACCGTGCAATGGGTATGGGCATTCTTCTTCGTGTACTCGTGGCCGGAGGGCTCGCGGCGGACGCCGTCGTCCACTGGCGTTTCGCGCCCGACATGGCGCCGGGGCCCAACACGCCGAGCGGCACCATCCACGGCGACGATCTTTTCCGCGCCCAGGCGATCGCGGCGGCCGTGGCGGGCCTGCTCGTGCTTTTCTGGGCGCGGCGGTGGACGTACGCGATCGCGTTCGTGGTCGCGGCGAGCGCCGCGGGCGCCGTCCTGCTTTACTATTCCGTCGATTTCGGGCGGCTGGGGCCGATTCCGCGCATGTACGACCCGTCCTGGTACAGCGACAAGACGATCAGCCTCGCCGGGGAGGTGGTCGCGGCGCTGGCCGCACTTGCGGGGTTCTTCACCGTCGGGCGGACGGAGCGCAGCGAGAGCCGTTCGGACGACCCCGTCCACCACTGACCGGCCCCGCATGGCGGGGCGGCGGACGGGTAACCAGGCGGTATGAACACCGCGAGTGTGACGATCGGTGTCGGGGACGCGGTGCTGCCCGGCGATCTCGCCCTGCCCGACGGGCCGGGCGGCGTGGTCCTGTTCGCGCACGGCAGCGGGAGCTCCCGGCACAGCCCGCGCAACCGGGCCGTCGCCGCCGGGCTCAACGCGGCGGGCATCGGCACGCTGCTGATCGACCTGCTCACCGCCCGGGAGGACGAACGCGACGCGATCACCGCCGAGCTGCGCTTCGACATCGGCCTGCTGACGCGGCGGCTGGCCGGCGCGATCGACTGGCTCGCGGCCGCGCCGGCGACCACCGCC
>JBOHBY010001183.1:0-2901 GCA_050698635.1 Spirillospora sp. | reverse complement strand
GGGCCGCGCTCCTCGTCGCGTTCGGCGGCGCGGTCATCCCGCTCGGCCGCAGGCGCGGCTGGAAGCCGGGACGTGCCCACGTCCCCGCCGACGACCGCGACCTGAACTGAGTCCCGGACGCGCGGCGGAGAGCCCCGCGCAGGGGCCCTCCGCCCAGCGGGCTACTGACCCCAGAAGGCCGTCTGGATGAGGCGCTTGCCGGTCCGGCGGTCGGACTGCGTGCCGCGGCCGGGGGGCAGCGGGCTCGGCCGGACGTCGAACAGGTTGCCCTCGTCCTTGTTGCCGGACATGATCAGCGCCGGGCTGGCCATGTCCTTCAGCCGCTGCAGGATCGGGTCGAACATCGCGCGCCCCGCACCGCCCATCGTGCGGGAGACGATCAAATGCATGCCGATGTCGCGGGCCTGCGGCAGCAGCTCGGCGAGCTGCGCGAGCGGGTTGCCCGACGGCGTCGCGACCAGGTCGTAGTCGTCCACGATGATGAACAGCTCCGACCCGCTCCACCACGACCGGTTGCGCAGCTGGTCGGGCGTCAGGTCCGACGGCGGGAGCCGGTTGACGAGGGCGCCGTGGACGTCCTTCATCAGCCCGGTCGCCGCCGTCGAGGACGCCGCGAACCCGATGACGTGGTCGCTCTCCGCCGAGTCCAGCAGGGCCCGGCGGTAGTCGAGCATGATGATCCGGGCCTCGTCGGTGGTGTACCTGGCCTTGATCGACTCGACGATGAGCCGCAGCAGGTTGGACTTGCCGCACTCGTTGTCGCCGAGGACGACGAAGTGCGGGTCGTTCTCGAAGTTCAGCAGGACGGGCGACAGCGTGTCCTCGTCGATGCCGATCGGGAGGCGCTTGCCGGTCTCGGTGACGGCCGGCAGCGTCGAGTACGGCAGCACGTCGGGCAGCATCCGGACGGGCGGCGCCGGCGGACGCCCCTGCCAGCCCGCCTGGACCGTCTGTACCAGCTGCCGGACCCCGTCGGCGAGGTCGCCCGACGACGTCTGGCCGTCGATGCGGGGGAGCGCGCTGAGGAAGTGCAGGCCCTCGCGGGTGATGCCGCGGCCCGGCCGCCCCTCGGGGACGTTCGCGGCGTGCTTGCGGTCCATCTCCGACTCGTAGGGGTCGCCGAGCTTCAGCTCCAGCCGCGTCCCGAACAGGTCGCGGATCGTCAGCCGGAACTCCGACCACTTGTTCGTCGCGGCGATGACGTGGATGCCGTAGCCGAGGCCGCGCGCGGCGAGGTCGGTGACCGTCGTCTCGACCGTCTCGAACTCCTGCCGGACCGTCAGCCAGTTGTCGACGACGAGGAACACGTCACCGAAACCGTCCCCGGCGATCTGCCCCTCGGCGCGCATCCGCCGGTAGGTGCCGATCGAGTCGATGCCGCGCTCGGTGAAGAACCGCTCCCGCGACTCCAGCAGCCCGGACACCTCGGCGACCGTCCGGCGGACGCGGTCGGGGTCCAGGCGGGCGGCGACACCGCCGACGTGCGGCAGGTCGGCCAGCGGCGCGAGCGCGCCGCCGCCGAAGTCGAGGCAGTAGAACTGCACCTCCTGCGGCGTGTGCATCAGCGCGAGCGAGGTGATGACCGTCCGCAGCACGGTCGACTTGCCCGCCTGCGGCCCGCCGGCGACACCGACGTGCCCGGCGGCGCCGGACAGGTCCAGCCACATCGGGTCGCGGCGCTGGTCGAACGGCTTGTCGACGATGCCCGCGAACGCGTGCAGCTTGCCGCGCCCCTCCCAGCCGGTGGTCGTGAACCCGTGCTCCTGCGTCTGCTGGAGCTGCGGGAGCACCTGGTCGAGCGTGGACGGGTCCGACAGCGGCGCCAGCCAGATCGGGTGCGGGTCGGGCCCGTGCCCGGCCAGCTGCCGGACGACGAGGTCGAACAGGCTGATCTGCGGGCCCTCGTCCCCGCCGGAGCTCTGCTGCTGCCCTGCCTGCTCTTGCATGTGCGGCCGCACGTAGGCGGGGGTGAACGGGACGATCTGCGCGAGCTGCCGAGGCCCCTGCGGCGAACCCTGCTCCTGCTCCTCCTCCGGCTTGTACGGGCCGGAGACGTAGGCCGCGCGGAACCGCGTCATCGTCTCGGTGCCGATCTTCAGGTAGCCGTTGCCGGGGGCCTGGGGCAGCTCGTACGCGTCGGGCACGCCGAGGACGACCCGCGACTCCGCCGACGAGAACGTCCGCAGGCCGATCCGGTACGACAGGTGCGTGTCCAGGCCGCGCAGCTTGCCCTCCTCCAGCCGCTGCGACGCGAGCAGCAGGTGGACGCCGAGCGACCGGCCGAGCCGTCCGATCATCACGAACAGTTCGGCGAAGTCGGGCTTGGCGGACAGCAGCTCGGAGAACTCGTCCAGCACGACGAACAGCGTCGGCATCGGCCGCAGTGCCGCGCCCTGCTCGCGGGCCTTCTCGTAGTCGCGCAGCGAGGCGTAGTTGCCGGCGGCGCGCAGCCACTCCTGCCGCCGCACCATCTCGCCGTGCAGCGCGTCGTACATGCGGTCGACGAGCGGGAGCTCGTCCTCCAGGTTGGTGATGATCGCCGAGACGTGCTTGAGGCCGTCCATGCCGAGGAACGTCGCGCCGCCCTTGAAGTCGACCAGGACGAAGTTCAGCACCTCCGACGAGTGCGTCATCGCCAGCCCGAGGACCAGCGTGCGCAGCAGCTCCGACTTACCGGAGCCGGTCGCGCCGATGCACAGGCCGTGCGGGCCGTAGCCGCCCTGCGCGGCCTCCTTGATGTCGAGGTCGATCGCGCGGCCGTCGGCGTCCAGGCCGATCGGGACCCGCAGCCGGTTGCGCGGCGCGCGCGGCTGCCACGCCTGGTTCGCGTCGATCCGGGCCGGGTCGGGGACGCCGAGCAGCTGCGTCAGCGTCGTCGCGGCCGACAGCGCGTCCATCTCC
>JBOHBY010001182.1:0-1807 GCA_050698635.1 Spirillospora sp. | reverse complement strand
GGCCGAGGCCCGCCTGTTCATCACCTGACCGAGCATCGAGGAGCCACATGGAACTGGAGCGGGTGTACAAGATCGGTGTCGGCGGGCCGGTGGGGTCGGGCAAGACCGCCCTCATCGAGGCGCTGGTGCCCGTCCTCGTCGACCGGGGGCTGCGTCCCGGCGTCATCACCAACGACATCTACACGACGGAGGACGCCGAGCACGTCCGCCGCACGCTCGCGGGGACGCTGGACGCGGACCGTGTCGTCGGCGTCGAGACGGGGTCGTGCCCGCACACGGCGGTCCGCGACGACCCGACGATGAACCTCGCCGCCGCCGCCGAGCTGCTCGACCGCTTCCCCGACATCGACGTGCTGCTGTTCGAGAGCGGCGGCGACAACCTGACGCTCACCTTCAGCCCGCTGCTGGCCGACACCTACGTGTTCGTCCTGGACACGGCGGAGGGGGAGAAGATGCCGCGCAAGCGGGGGCCCGGCACCACCGACTCCGACCTGCTCGTCATCAACAAGATCGACATCGCGCCGTACGTGCGCACCGACCTGGCGGTCATGGAACGGGACGCCCTCGCGGTGCGCGGCGGCGGCCCGGTCGTCCTCACCGACTGCCTCACCGGGACCGGCGTCGCGGAGGTCGCCGAGTTCGTCCTCGACCGCGGGAAGGCGATGTGCTCACCCGCGCGATGACCACGGCGGCCACATCCACCACCGGCCGGACGTCGGCGGAGCGCTGTACCCCGGACTGGCTGCCCGCCGCCGTCGCGGGCCACGCCGCCGTGCCCGACACTCTGCCGGTCGGCGCGCCCGGCAAGGTCGGCGTGCTGGACCTGGCCTTCGCGGTGGCCGGCGGCCGGACGGAGCTGACCGGCCACTTCCAGAAGGCCCCCCTGCACACCACCCGGCCCCTCTACCCGGACCCTCCCCGGCCCGGCATGCCGTACGTGATGGTCATGTCGTCCGGAGGGGGCGTCCTGCAAGGCGACCGGTACCGGATGGACCTTGACTGCGGACCAGGGACGTCCGTGCACATCACCACGCAGACCGCCACGCGGCTGTACCGGATGGAGCACGACTACGCCACCCAGATGGTCGACATCGCCGCCGCGCCCGGCAGCTACGTCGAGTACCTGCCCAAGACCACGATCCCGTTCGGGGACTCGCGCTTCTACCAGCGCCTGCGCGTCACCGCCGCGCCGGACGCGACGGTCGTCCTCGGCGAGAAGCTGATGGCGGGACGGCTGGCCCGCGGCGAACGGCACGCCTACACCGCCTACTGCGCGGACCTGGAGGTCTGCGATCCCGCCGGGCACCTGCTGTTCGCGGACCCGATCCGGTTCGTCCCCGCCGAGGACGCGGTGACCGGGCCCGTGGCGATGGACGGCTTCGGGCTCTTGGCGTCCCTCTACGTCGTCACCGCGGCGCGGCCGCCCGAGGAGGTATGCGACGCGATGCACGAGGCGATCGCGGAGACGGGGCTGCGCGGCGGGGCGAGCGTCCTGCCCACCGGCTGCGGCGCGTGGGCGCGGATTCTCGGCGGCCTCTCCCCGGAGGTGGAGGCGGCGTTCCACCGGACGTGGGACGCCGTCCGGTTGCTTCTGCTCGGCGTTCCCGCACCGTCGCGCTGACCACGTTCAGCCTGGCTTCGGGATCGCGCGCTCGATGACGGCGCCGAAGTCCACGCCCGCGGGCAGGGTGCCGAACGCGCCGCCCCGGTCGCCCGCGAGGCGCGTCGCGCAGAAGGCGTCCGCGACGGCCTGGTGGCCGTGCCTGACCAGCAGCGACCCCTGCAGCGTGAGGGCCAGCCGCTCGAC
>JBOHBY010001181.1:0-3377 GCA_050698635.1 Spirillospora sp. | reverse complement strand
GTCCGAGGGTCAGTGCGCCGCCGACGGCGGCGCCGCGTCCGAGCATGTTCCGCCGTGATATTCCTTCAGTTCGCATCCGGTCCACCCAAGGCGACTCGTGGTTCGTGGTGCGTCACACGGTAAAGCGGGCGACGGCGGGAGTTAAGTGCGTCACTCGTATGGCGGTATTCGTAACTCGGATGCGGGCGGGGGCCTTGCGGAAGTGTGTTCCCCCGGTCACCGGAATGGCTCATGAATTCCTCCTCGAACATCGGCCTGTTCTGGTGCCGCCGGACGTCAGCCGGCGGGCTGGGGCTGTTTCTCCGCCGAGGTCAGCCGCGTGGTCCCGACCGGGATGTCCGACACCTCGATCTCGCGGAGGAGCGTGCGCGCGGGCGGCGTCAGCGGGCTGGTCGTGCTCCAGTGCACGGCGACGCGGCGGCCGCAGGGGACGTCGAGGCGGCGCGCCACCACACCGTTGGCGTCGGCCGTCGCGACGGCCAGGAAATTGATGACGCCGACGCCGAGTCCGCTGCGGACCAGGGAGATCAGGGTCTGCGGCTGGTTCGTCGCCTGGACGGCGTTCGGTTCGAGCCCGCGCTCGTGGAAGGCGCGGTAGGGCTCGAACGCCATCGAGTTCGCCGAGCCGAGCCGGCCGATGGTGATCACCGGGTACTTGGCGACCTCGTCCGGCGGCAGCGGCTCCGGCAGGTCGGCCAGCGGGTGGTCCGGGCGGTGCACGACGATCAGCCCCTCCCGCCACAGCGGGCGGGACTCCACCGACGGCCCGGTCGGCGGCGACATCGGACGCAGGCACAGGTCCACCTCGCCCGCGGCCAGCGCCCCGTCCAGCTCCAGCGTGGAGCGCTCCACCAGGATCACCTTGATCGCCGGACGCGTCCGCGCCATCCGCTCAAGCAGCTGCGACACGAACGCCGCGCTGGCGCTCGGATAGCTGCCGAGCGTCACCACCCCCCGCGCCGCGCCGCGGTAACCGGCCATGGCGGCCTCGGCGCCCGCGAGCTGCCGCAGGATCGTCCGGGCGTGCTCGGCGAGCACCACGCCCGCGTCGGTCAGCGCCACGGGCCGGCGGTCCCGGTCGAACAGCGCGACGCCCGCCTCCCTTTCGAGGGCGGCCACGTGCATGCTCACCCGGGGCTGCGAGCGGTGGATGACCTCCGCCGCCGCGCTGAAACTACCGGTGTCGACGACGGTGAGGAATGAGACGAGCCATTCGAGGCGCAGATCGGTACGGAGCATGCCCTTGCTCTACAGCCGCGCCAGGCGGCGGACAATCCCGCCATTGGTTTCGGATGGGGGCCGATCCGCATTCCGAATAGGCGTGCGGTCCAAAGCCGGAGGCGTGTTCACCATGGGTTCGAGAACTGGCCGCCGCCGGCCCGCCGGGTCGCCCGGTCAGGTCATCGGGACCCCCGTTCCGGTGCCTCGATGTGCTTGATCCAGTATTCGCGGGCGAGCGCGTCCACCCCGGCCGGCGCCACGCCCCGCAGGTGCACGACATGGCCGTCGGTGCCCGCGATGCGGCCGTGCTTCTGCAGACGCAGGATGTGGTAGCGCTCGGGCGCGAAGCCGAGCTCCACGTCGACGGCGAAGCGTCCGCGCTCGTCGCGCTCCGCGCCGACGTCGGAACCGACCTTGCCCTGCGCCTGGACGCTCAGCCAGATCTGGTAGGCGAGCACGATCGCGACCACCACGGCGATCTTGCGGAGCGTCGGGCTCTTGGCGGCCCGGCGCGGCAGCGACGTCCTAGGCGGCACCGGTCTCGCCCTCCGCGTCCCCATCATCCGCGGTCTTGTCCGGTGTGGTCTTGTCCGGTGCGGTCTCGTCGCTGGCCAGCAGGTCGTTGACCCGGTTCGCGGTGCGGCGGAACTCCGGGAGCTCCGCCGTCTCCGCCCAGCGGCGCGGACGGGGGAGTGTCACGTCCACGATCTCGCGCACCCGGCTCGGCCGCCGCGACAGCACCACGATCCGGTCGGACAGGAACACCGCCTCGTCGACGTCGTGCGTGACGAAGAAGACCGTCGGGTGCCGCGTCTCGAAGATGCCCGTCAGGTCCTCCTGGAGCTTGCGGCGCGTCTGCGCGTCGATGCTGGCGAACGGCTCGTCCATGAGCATCACGGCCGGCTCGTTGGCCAGCACCCGGGCCACGCCGAGCCGCTGCTGCATGCCGCCCGACAGCTCGTGCGGGTACCGGTGCCCGAAGCCGTCGAGCCCGACGAGCTTCAGGAACTCCTCCGCCCTGGCGTTGCGCTCGGCCCTCGGGACGCCGCGCATGCGCAGCCCGAAGACCACGTTGCCCTGCACCGTCTTCCACGGGAACAGCGCGTGGCTCTGGAACACCACCCCGCGGTCGGGCCCGGGGCCGGAGACGGGACGTCCGTCCACGACGACCGTCCCGCCGGACTGCCGCACGAACCCGGCGACGATGTTGAGCACCGTCGTCTTGCCGCAGCCGCTCGGGCCCAGCACGGACACGAACTCGCCCTCCTTCACCGTGAAGGAGACCTCGTCGATGGCCGTGACCTCCTCACCGCTGTAGGCGTCGGTGTAGACCTTGTTCAGTCGGTCGATCTCCAGCGCGGTCATCCATCCGCCTCCATCGCGCGAACCATCCCCCAGCGTTCGACGGTCGCCCGCTCGAACGGGGCCAGAATCAGGGCGTCGAGCGCGTACCAGAGCGTGCCGAGCACCGCCATGCCCAGGAACACCTGGCTGACGTCACCGACCCGGCGGGCGTCGAACATCATGAAGCCGACGCCGCTGGTCCCGACGATGATCTCGGCGGCCACCAGCGCCCGCCAGCCGTAGCCGAGCCCGGTGCGGATGCCGCCCGCCACAGACGGCAGCGCCCCGGGCACGATCACCTCCACGAACACCCGCAGCCGTCCGGCGCCCAGGCTGCGCGCCGCCCGGACGAGCTCGCGCGGCACCTGCTCGACCCCGGCGACGACGCTCAGCATCAGCGGGAACACGATCGTGTAGACCAGCACGAACGTCACCGTGGTGAGGCTGAAGCCGAACCAGACGATGACGATCGGCAGCCACGCGATGTCCGCGACGGCCTGGAAGAACAGCAGGATCGGCCAGAACGCGCGGCGCACGATCGAGCTCATCGCCACCGCGAAGCCCAGCGGGAGGCCGATCAGCAGGCCGAAGCCGACGCCGTAGCCGAGCCGGGTGAGCGAGTCCCCGAGGTAGCCGGGCAGGATGCCCTTCTCCATCAGCTCGCCGAACTTGTCGACCACGGTCGGCGGGCCGACGAAGAACGACTCCGGGAACACCTCAAGCGCGGCGAGCAGCCACCACAGGGCGACGACCGGAACGAACGGCCCCAGCGTGCGGAACGTGCCGCTGCGCAGGCACCGGCGCCACATCCG
>JBOHBY010001180.1:0-5634 GCA_050698635.1 Spirillospora sp. | reverse complement strand
GCCTGGAGCGGTGCGGTAGGCGCGCTTGAAGGCGTTGGCGAAGGAGAATTCGGAGGCGTATCCGATCTGGGCGGCGATCTCGCTGAGGGGGGCGTCGCCGTCGCGTAGCAGGCGGGCGGCCAGGGTCAGGCGCCACCAGGTCAGGTAGGCGAGCGGCGGCTGGCCGATCAGGGTGGCGAAGCGGTGCGCGAAGGCGGCACGGGAGAGACCGGCCTGGTCGGCGAGGGACTTGACCGTCCAGGGGTGGGACGGGTCGCGGTGGAGTGCCAGTAGCGCGGCGCTGATCGCGGGGTCGCTGAGCGCGGCGGCCCAGCCGGTCTTGGACTGGACGGGACGTCCCGCGAACCAGGCGCGCAGGATGTAGACGAGCAGGACGTCCAGCAGCGCGAGGACGACCGTGTCGGCGCCGGTGTGCGGGCTCCTGATCTCGTCGCCCAGGAGGTCCACGGCAGCGCGGAGCTGGGTGTGGTGGTGGCCGAGGCGGGCGGGGAGGTGGAGCACGTCCGGCAGGTCTCGCAGCAGCGGATGCGCGCGGCCGGGGGCGAGGCGGAAGCCGCCGCAGAGCGTGACGGTGACGGGTCCTTCGTGTCCGATGAAGCCGGAGACGAACAGGTCGCTGTTTTCGGTGAGGTCGCAGAGCGCCAATTCCCTGGACGGGCTGTCGGCCAGACCGTATCCGTGGCCGTGCGGGAAGAACAGCACGTCACCGGCCCCCACCGCGACCGGGTCGCCCGTGGGCGGGATGAGCCAGCAGGAGCCCCGCAGGATCACCTGGAATCCGGCCGAGCCGGGCACCGAGGGGAATTGCTGGCCCCAGGGGGCGTGCCACGCGACGCGGGCCGAGGTGGGACGGCCGGAGCGCATGACGGTGACCACGTCCGAGAGGAGATCCACACGACAAGACTATGCGTTATGAATTGCGGACTCTGAGGCATTAATCATCTCACTTGCTGTCTTTACGGTTGGTCGCATGATGAAGGCAGCGAGATTCGCGGACTACGGTTCGCCGGACGTCATAGAGATCCAGAAGGTGCCCGTCCCGGCTCCGGGCCCTGGTGAGGTGCTCGTGCAGGTGGCGGCGACGTCGTTCAACCCCACGGAGACGGCCCTGCGCTCGGGGATGTTGCGGGAGGTGTTCCCGCTGACGCTGCCCTACACGTTGGGCTGGGACGTCGCGGGCACCGTCGTCCGAGGGGCGGGCCGGTGGGCGCCGGGCGACCGGGTGATCGGCCGCCTCGACACCGGAGGGGCGGCGGCCGAGTACGCCGTCGCCCCGGCCGAGGTGCTGGCCACCGCGCCGGAGAACGGCCCGCTCACGGAGGCGGCGGCGATCCCCGTGGCGGGCCTGACGGCATGGCAGGCGGTCTTCGAGCACGTCAAGATGGCAGAGGGCCAGAAGGTCCTGATCAACGGGGCCGGGGGCGGTATCGGCGGGTTCGCGGTCCAGCTGGCCAAGGTCGCCGGGGCCTTCGTCGTCGCCACGGCAAGCGCCCGGAGCGCCGCCGCCGTCTCGGCCCAGGGCGCGGACGAGGTCGTCGACTACACGACCGACCCGCTGCCCGGCGACCTGGACACGTTGATCAACCTCGTCCCGACCAGCCCCGACGAGGCCGCCCGGCTGGCCGACCTGATCCGTCCCGGAGGAAAGGCGGTCTCCGTCGCCACGCCGATCCCGGGACATCCGCATTTCGTCACCCGCAACGACCCCGCCCAACTCTCCGAGCTGGTCTCCCTGATCGACTCTGGCGGCATAAGGCCCGACATCGCCGAGATCCGCACGCTCTCGTACGTGCCCGCGGTACACGCCCGAAGCGAAGCAGGCCAGACCCGCGGCAAAATCATCTTCGTCCCCTGATACCGCGCCAGTCGAGGAGACGTCGCCGCCTCCGGGAGCGGGCCTCCGGAATGCGTACGGCCGAGAGCCGAACGGATATCTCCGCGCACGTCCCGGTGAGGTCGTGACACGGGCGCAGGGGGTCGCCGATGGAGGAGATGAACCACGGCACGCCGCCGACCCCGGCCTTGACGCTGATGCTCTCGCCGACCCTTGGGCAGGACGGACGGAAGACGCGCAGCAAGGCCGGGGTCTCGTCATAGCGCGGCACGCACGACCACCCCGTGAAGGCGAGCGCGTCGGCGAGGTCGTCCAGGTGGCGGGTGGGGTTCATTCGCCACGCCACACGACGGCGCCCGTGGCCGCGTCCCGCCACGCCTCGCCCACGGTGCGCAGGTCGACGTACGCGGCGCTCCCGTCCGGCGCGAGCGCGACCCGCCGCACCTTCCCCGAGGCCCCCGCCTCGAATCCACGCAACGCCCGATGAACATGCCTGATCGCAACATCCCGGTCGTCGGTCACCCCGCACCGCCCCGCGTTCTTTGTGATGACGTCCCACGCGAATAGCTGGTTGTTCACCAAGGCGCCCTCCGAGGCGTAGTCGTTTCGTCACGGAGAGCTTGAGGTGCGGGGCGCGTTGTGAGGGGGGCACTTCGCGTCCGCTGGCGGAGGGGTGCGATTTGCGCCCCTCGAGCGGGGTGCGTTCTAGACGGGGAGGTCGAGGAGTTGGGCGAAGGCGTGGGCGCGGCGGTCGATCATGGGGCCGCCGTGGTCGACGGCGTCGGAGGCGATCTGGCGCGCTTCGGGTGAGTAGTGCACGGAGTCGTTGCAGACGGGGTAGGCGCGTTCCAGCCAGTCGAGCGCGGCGGAGTGGTCGCGGCGCTGGTGGTAGGTGCGGGCCGTTTCCACCATGAGGCGGGCGCGTCGCTCAAGGCTTGGGATGGTGGCGGGGTCGATCCGCTGTGCCTGTTCCCGGGCGGCCGAGGATTTGGAGAGGTCCGCGCGGACGGAGACCTCGTGCACGGCGACGTTGGACGTGCCGAACTGCGTCCACGGGTGGTGGTAGCCGAGCGGGAGCCGTCCGGCCACCGCTCGTGCCTCGTCCAGGTAGCGGAGCGCGTCGCCCTCCCGGCCGTCGCGGGCGCTTGTCGTTGCGGCGTGCAGGTGGAGCGCGCCGTACAGCGCCTGTAGTTCGGTCGGGCCGTCCTCCAGGCGTGGTTTGAGGAGGCCCACCGCTTCAATGACGATGTCGAGGGCGCCGTCGAGGTCGCCCATCGAGCGCTGGACGATCGCCAGCGTCCAGGCGGCGCCCGCCAGCGCGATCGGCTGGTCCGCCGTGTGGGCGGCCGCGACGCTCCGGTCGGCGACGACCCAGATCAGTTCGGGTTCGGCCGCCCAGACGAGTTCGTGCTGGACGAGGGCGTAGACGTCCGAGAGAAGGGCGTTGGCCGTCCTGCGCTCGTCGTCCTGACGCGCGGCGACGCGGGCGTCGCGGAGGAGGGCGGGGAGGACGCGTCCGACGTCGGTGCGGTGGGTGGTCGAGCCGTGCCACAGCCGCCAGGCCTGTGAGACGCGGGCGGCCAGGGTCGGGACGTCGACGCGTGACGCGGGGACGGTGAGGAGCGGTGCGCGCACGGCGTCGCGGATCGCCGGGACGGCCCCGTGGGGAATGCGGGAGAACGAGGCGAGCGGGATGGACGCCGCGTCACCGAGGTCCATGTCGGTGCCCGCGAGCAGCGCCACGTCACCGACGCCGAGCGCCTCGGCCAGCCTGACCAGGGTGGGCAGGCGGGGCGGGAGACGGCGCCCGGTCTCGATGCCCTTGAGCCAGGACGCGGACTTGCCGACCAGCCCGGCGAGTGTGGGTCGCGTGAGGCCCCTGCGCTCGCGGAGGACCTGAATGCGCTCGCCCGTGGGCCTTCCCGCCAGATCGTCCATGACGTCCAGGCTAGGCGCGGGCGCCGAGGATATGACGTGCTTCGCCGAGTGCCGCTGATTCTGGCGCGCTATTCGTCGCGTCAGTGGGGGGTGGTTTCGCGGAGGGTGTTGAGGAGGGCGGCGCCTCGGTCGGCGTCGCCGACGCTGACGACGAAGGCGCGTTTGGTGCCGGTCTGTTTGACCACCAGGCAGGGGCCGCCGCGCAGCATCAGGGCGGTGTGGTCCGGTGTGACCCGGTAGCCCCAGCCGCCGATCTGGGTCGGCCGGAATTCGGCGCCGTAGGCCGAGGCGACGCGGTCCAGTGGGATGCGCTTGGCGGGGAGGCGGAACAGGCCGGAGCGCACGTGTAGGCCGCGCTCGTCCACCAGTACGCGGACGGACGTGAGCGCGGCCAGCATCAGCGCCGCGAACAGCAGCGAACCGCCGACTACGAGCACGAAGCTCAGATCGGGGTCGTCCGCCACCAGTAGCGGGGCCGTGCCCGTCAGGAGGAGGACGCCGCCGACCCACGGCATCCAGCGGTTGCGGCAGTAGCCGATCCAGACCGTGCGCTCGTGCTTGTCCAGCGGGATCGGTGACGGCTTCGGCGGCTCGGCCCGCTCGGGGCGGTGGTCCGGGCCGCGGGAGCCCGTCCAGTAGCCGAGAGCTCCGCCGAGCACGAGCGCGACCAGCACCAGGGCTACGTGCCACCAGGGAATGGACGTCTCACGCCAGTCGGCCGCTCCTTTGTTGACGGCGACGGTGGAGCACTGGATCGCGCCGAAGAAGGCCAGGCCGCCCACGAGCACCGCGCCCATCGCGCCGCGCGGCATCCGGCGCGGCCACCCGAACAGCCCGATCCCCAGCGCGATCGCGCAGGCCATGAGCCAGGGCGCCAGCATGAACCCGCGAAGGTCGGACGACGGCGCCCACCGGTCGGGCTCGCCGTCCGGCCCCCAGTGGACGGCGATCTTGTCGGGCAGCGTGCCGCCGAACAGGTCCGGCGGCGTCCACAGGAGTGCCGCCCCCGCGGCGGCCGCCGGGACGGCGACTACCACCGGCCACACGAATCGCGCTCTGCCCATCGCTCTCACACTCCGAACGCTCAGGCGGTCTCGATCATCTCGACCAGCTCGTCCCGGGACAGGCCGAGGCGGGCGGCCTCCGCGACGATCTGCCGTACCTGCTCGGTGAACTCCCCGTACTCGGGACCGGCCACGACCCGGATGCCCCGGCCTCGGCGGAACTCCAGCAGGCCCTCGTCGCGTAGCTGGCGTAGGGCGCGCAGCACGGTGTTGGGGTTCATGTCGAGCATCGCGGCCAGGGCGCCGGCGTCGGGGGGCGCTGGCATCATGTGGGCGGAATGTGTGGGTGAGGAGCGGGATGGACGAGCCGAAGGGCGTCCTGCGGGACGCGCATTCGCTGCTGGGTGCCGCGCGTGATCTGCTCGCCGATCATCGGCGGGCCGTCGCCGACGTGCAGGGGGCGCTCGGGCCGCTGCGGAAGGAGGCCGCGCGGGAGCAGCTCCGGTCGATCCCGCTGGCCCGGCTGAAGGACGTCACGGACGGGCGGCTGCGGCTCGGGCCGCTGGAGGAGGCCGGGTTCGCGAGCGTCGCGGACGTGCTGGAGGCGACGCGGTACCGGCTCCAGCTGATCCCGGGGATCGGGCCGCAGACCGCGCAGCAGCTCCACGCGGCGGCGGGCGCGCTGGCGGAGGCGGCGGAGCGGTCGGTGGGCGTGCGGGTCGACGTGGAGCGGCGGGACGAGGTGACGACACCGCTGGTCGTCGCGCTGCACCGGCTGGTGAACGCGGGGACGGATCTGCCGCGCGCCCGGGTCGCCGCCGGGGACGTGGACGGGCGGTTCGGGCCGCTGGTGCGGGA
>JBOHBY010001179.1:0-6766 GCA_050698635.1 Spirillospora sp. | reverse complement strand
GCGCCGCCCAGCACCGCCGATCCCGCGGACGCGGCGGCGGCGACCGGCGGCCTTGGAACGATCTCCCCGGTCCCCTGTTCCTGTTGGAGGGTTTCGTCCGGGACCGTTCCTTCCTGGACGGTTTCGCCCTGGACGTCCTTCGGGACGTCCTCGCCGCCGGGCTGCGTCCCGGCCGCCGCGGTGTCACGTGCGGCGGTGTCGCGCGCCACCATCCCCGACGGCGGCACCGCCTCGTCACGGCCCCCGGGGCCCTCGGGCCCAGAGGCGGTGGGTGGTTCAAGGCCGGGCATCACCCCGGGCCCTGGATGTGTCATGTGCGCCCCCTGCGCGACGGCGGAGCCGGAGGGCCTCCGCCCGGTGGTCATCGAGTTCTTCTCTTCGGAGTCGGCCGCGCGTTCGGCCCCTCGTCCGGGAGCCGCCCCGCGGCCGGGGACGGCCACGCCGGGCGGGTTCCCCGGGACGGCCGGTTCCTCAGGTGCCGGCATGTGCGACCTCCCCCAGTGTGACGAACCTGTCCTCCGCGAGTTCGGCGATCGCCGCGTCGACGATGTTCTCCAGCGTCCCGCCCTCGGCGCGGATCGCGCGCTGGCGCTCGTACGGGGCGCCGTGCTCCAGCACCTCGCCCGCGACCTTGAGCTCCTCGGCGCAGCCGAGCCGGCCGGCCACCGGCTCCAACTCCCTGACCAGCTCGTACAGGTCGTCGCGGAGCGGCGCGGTGTGCCCGCTGTCGTCGGTGATCACGATGGCGTCGAGCCCGTACCGGGTCGCGCGCCACTTGTTGTCGCGCACCACCCAGGCGGCCGGGCGGGGCAGCGTGTAGCCGCGGTCCAGCTGCTGCTCGAACATCGTGACCAGGCTCTGGCAGAGCGCCGCGGCCATGCCGACCTCGCGCATGGTGGGGATGCCGTCGAACATCCTGATCTCGACGGTCCCGAAGTCGGGATGCGGACGAATATCCCACCAGACTTCCTTGATGCTCCGGATAGTGCCAGAACGCAGCAGCGTGTCCATGTAATCCTCGAACGCCGCCCAGTCGTCTAGCAGGTGGGGTGGTCCGGCCGTCGGCAGCTGACCGAAGACGACCGCCCTGGACGACGCCAGCCCGGTGTCACTGCCGCTCCAGAACGGGCTGGACGCCGTGAGCGCCAGGAAATGCGGAAGATAGGACGACAGCGCGTTGACGATCGGAACCGCCCTGGCACCGTCGGAGACACCGACATGGACGTGAACGCCGAACGTCTGGATGCGCCGCGCCAGCCACTGCATCTCCTCGATGAGCTCGGCGTAGCGGCGCATCGGCGCCATGACCGCGTCGCGCCAGTCGCTGATCGGGTGGGTGCCCGTACAGGCGAGCGCGAGGCCGCGTTCGGCGGCGGTCGTGCGCAGCGCGGTGAGCGTGCCGGCGAGGTCGATCTTGGCCTCGCCGACGGTGTGGCAGATTCCGGTCACTACTTCGACCGTCGACTCCATCAGCTCGTGCCGGACGGGCGGGTTCTCGCCGTCCTCGCTGAGCGAGGGCAGGGCGGCGAGCACCTCGCGTGCGTCCTGCCGCAGGTGCCTCGTCTCCGCATCGACGAGCTGGATCTCCCACTCGACGCCGAGCGTCGCCCCGTCCGATGCGTTGAAGTCAATGGCCACGGCCAACCTCCGTCCACAATCCTTGCAGGTCGTTGCGTGGCACGTGGCGCGATTCAGGCCAGCGGGTCCCTAAGCCTGGACAAACGCCGGTCCAGGTCACGTGTTCACGTGTTCGCTCCATGATGGCGTCCGCGGTCGCCGCCCTGCCGGGTGTCCCCGCCCTTTGCGGATCAATTGACCCATGCGGGCGGTCGGCGAGCACGCGCAGGCCCTACCTTTCGGTCATTGATCTTCGCTACGGCATCACCCGATCGAACTAGTTAGTCCGTCCCAAAATACCGTTGATGACGGACTGTCACCGATACCGGGCGTCCCTTACGTACTGTGGCGTCCCGAGGTGCTCCCGAGCGGTCCCGAGTGATCCCGGGTGCGCCCGCACGTCGTGAACGTCCCGTGCTTGCCGCGTTCGCGTCCGGGTACCCCTTCGCCGGATACGTCGCCTAGTCTTCGGGGGAGCCATGGGCGTCACGCGCACGCGCGCCGGGAGCGATCACGCTTCCACGGGACCGAGGAGCGTCGGAAGCTTGCGACCAGAGCGGCGAGAGCGGACGGGCGTCCGCCGCACCCTGACGATGATCACAGTGCCGGTGACCACGGCCGCCCTCGCGACGGGACCCGCCTTCGTGGCGGCCCCCGCCACGGCGCGGGCCGGAGCGCGAGCGGCGGCGGCGCCGGAGGACACGGTCGGCGGGCCGCAGCTCGCCGGGCGCGGGATCGTCCTCAACAAGGCCGCCGGGGTCCCCGCGCTACCGAAGATCAAGGCGGGCTCGTACCTGATCGCCGACGCCGACACCGGTGACGTCCTGGCCGCCAAGGACCCGCACGGCCAGTACCTTCCGGCGAGCACCATCAAGACGCTGACCGCGCTGACGCTCGTCCCCAAGCTGGACCCGAACCGGCTCGTCCGGCCCTCGCAGAAGGCCTGCGACGTCGAGGGCACCAAGGTCGGGCTCACCCCGAAGATGCGCTACAAGGTCTCCGACCTGTTCCACGCGATGCTGATGATGTCGGCCAACGACGCCTCGGTGACGCTGGCGGAGGCGCACGGCGGCATGACCAGGACGCTCGCCGCCATGAACACCGAGGCCAAGCGGATCAACGCCCTGGACACGCTGGCCGGGTCGCCGAACGGGCTGGACAAGGACCTCGGGCTGAACGTCCGCACCCAGCACACCTCCGCCTACGACCTCGCGCTGATCCTGCGCGAGGGGATGAAGAACCCCGCCTACCGCCAGTACATGCAGGCGATCGACTTCAAGTTCCCGGCGCCGCCCTCGAAGAAGGAGCGCAAGAAGGGCAAGAAGGTCGGCGGATACCCCATCCACACCCACAACCACATGCTGCCGGGCGAGCGGGACGCCTACACGGGCATGCTCGGCGGCAAGAACGGCTACACGATCGCGGCCAGGCAGACGTTCGTCGCGCAGGCGCGGCGCGGCGGGCACACGATCGTGATCTCGCTGATGCGGGCGGACGAGCGTCCGTCGGAGTCCGCGGCCAAGCTGCTCGACTGGGGCTTCGCCGCCCGCGGCAAGGTCGAGCCGGTCGGCGCGCTCGTCGCCCCCGGCAACCCGAAGACGATCAAGAAGGACGGCACCCGGGACGGCGTCCTGCCGGACGCCCCGCTCGCCTCCGACGACACGACCCGGATGTGGCTGCTCGTCGGCGGCGGCACGGCCGGGGCGCTGCTGGCCATCGCGGTCCTGTTCGTCGTCCTGCGCCGGCGCCGCCGTCTGGAGGCCCTGCGCGAAGCGGCGGGTAAAGGTTAGTTCTGGCCGTCGCGGGGGCCTGGTCCGGCGGCGCCGGGCGGGCTTACGCTCGCGTTGGCGCCGGTGACCTCGCCGCTGCCGCAGGAGACGGCGGGCCGGTGCCGCAGGAGGAGACCCGCCATGTCCGACACGCACGTCTCCGCGTTCGGTGCGTCCGCGTCCGGCGAAGGCGCGGGCGAGCATCCGAACGTGGCGCTGCTGAAGGACGGCTACACGGCCTTCGCCAAGGGCGACATGGCCTCCATCCGCGGGCTGCTCGCCGAGAACGTCGTGCACAGCGTTCCGGGGCGCGGGCCGCTGTGCGGCGAGTACCGGACCCCGCAGGAGGTCCTCGGGTTCTACGTCCGGCTGTTCGAGCTGTCGGGCGGGACGTTCCGCGCCGAGCCGTACGCGGTGATGGCGAACGAGGAGTACGGGGCGGCGCTCGTCCAGACCTACGCCGAGCGTCCGGGCCATCCAGGACGGGTCCTGGACGGCCGCGCCGTGGACCTGTTCCGCATCGAGGACGGCAGGATCACCGAGATCCGCACCCTCGCCGAAGATCAGTACGCCGACGACGCCTTCTGGTCCTGACCGGGCGACCGACCCTTGGCGGACGGTCGCTCCGGCTTGTCGTCCGCGGCCGGTTCCGCCTTCTCCGGGTTGTCGGCGTCGGCGGTGAGGACGACGCGGCGCGTCGCCGTCCACGCGGCGACGAACAGCGTGAAGCGGGACATGATGTTGATCCACACCAGCAGCCCGACCATGACGGCGAACGCGCCGTAGACCGGGTTCTCCGTCGTCCGCGCGAGCAGCAGCGACGCGATCTGCTTGAGGAACTCGAACCCCGCCGCCCCGAACAGCGCGCCGCGGATGATCCGCCGCCACGGCGCGCGGGTGCCCGACAGCCGGGTGAACAGCACCAGGAAGATCACGGTGTTGAACGCGGTCGCGCAGGCGAGCGACAGCAGCCGCAGCCCGGTACCGGCGCCGGTGACGTCCTCCAGCCCGAACCACCCGAGGACGGTGTGCGTCGCGGACGTCGAGACCGCCGAGACCGCCACCCCGCAGATCAGCATCACGCCGAGGAACGCCAGGACGCCCAGGTCCCACAGCTTCTTGACCGCGAAGTTCCCGCCGCCGCCCGGCTCGTTGTCCCACATGGCGCGCAGCGACTCGCGCAGGACCTGCACCCAGCCCTGCCCGGTGATGAGCAGCGCGACCAGGCCGATGATCCCGACCGTCGTCTTGGACTGCGCGATCTGCTCGACCTGGAGCTCGTCGGACAGCCCCGGCAGCAGCGAGTTCACCGCCCGGACGAAGTAGTCCCGCGCCTCGGAACTGACCCCGACGAGATACCCGAGCAGCGAGTAGGCCAGCGCCAGCAGCGGAAAGAACGACAGGAACCCGTAACAGGTGAGCGCGGCCGCAAGCCGATCACCACGCCGCTCCTGATACCGCGCAAACGCCCGCGCCTGATGGTCAACCCAGGGCACGCGTTCACGCGCGTCACGCAGCAGCCCCTTGGCGTCGCCGAACAGGGCCTCGGTCTTGCGCTGCACCCTGTTGATCACCTGCCGCATGCACCGTGCCTACCCACTCGCGGTCAGTAGATGCGGCGGACGGTAATCAGGTGTTAATCGGGCCGTCCGGTGAAGGTGAAGTCGCGTTGGGGACGCCAGACGCCGTCGTGACCGTGTTCGTAGAGGGAGAAGCCCCATACGTCGAAGTCGGCGCTGTAACCCGCGAGTTCCTTGAACGCCCTGTCCATGACCTCGTCGGACAGGTGGTGGGCGATCGTCACGTGCGGGTGGTACGGGAACGGCAGCGGGCGGGCGAGCGGGCCTGACAGAACCCTTGCCTGGACGCGTTCGCAACCGCCGATTCCTTCGGCGAGCGCGACGAACACGACCGGGGAGACCGGTCGGAACGTTCCGCTTCCGCGGAGCTTGATCTCGAACGGCCGCTCGGTCCGGGCGATCTCCCGCAGATGCTCCTCGATGGCGCCGAGCGCGGACTCGTCCACCTCGGTCGGCGGGAGCAGCGTGATGTGCGTCGGGATCGCGGTGGCGAGCGGGTCGCCGAACGACGCGCGCCTGGCCTGGAGCAGCGCGCCGTGCGGGTCGGGGATCGGGATGGCGACGCCGATCGCGCGGACCCCGGCGGCCGGGGACGGCAGGTCAGCGACCACGTCCCACGAACCCCACCCGGTCGCGGACGGTCTCCATCGTCCGCGACGCGACCGCGGACGCGCGTTCGGCGCCCTGCGCGAGGACGCGGTCGAGCTGCTCCTCGTCGTCCAGCAGCTTCAGCGTGCGTTCCCTGATCGGCGTGAACGTGTCGACGACGAGCTGCGCGAGGTCCTTCTTGAACTGGCCGTAGCCGGAGCCGGCGTAGCGGCGCTCCAGGTCGGGGACGGACGCGCCGTCCAGCGCCGAGTAGATCCGCAGGAGGTTGGTGACCCCGGCCTTCTTCTCCTCGTCGTAGACGACCTCGGTGCCGGTGTCGGTGACCGCGCGCATGATCTTCTTGCGCATCGGTCCCGGCTCCTCCAGCACGTCGATGATGCCCTGCGGGGAGGACGCCGACTTGCTCATCTTGGCGTCCGGCTCCTGGAGGTCGGTGATCTTCGCGGCGCCGGGCGGGATGTGGGCCTCGGGCGGGACGAACGTGTCGCCGAACCGGTGGTTGAACCGCTGCGCGAGGACGCGGGTCAGCTCCAGGTGCTGCCGCTGGTCCTCGCCAACCGGAACGCGCAGCGCCCGCTCCCCCTCACCTGGCTCCGGCGTGTAGAGCAGGATGTCGGCGGCCTGGAGGATCGGGTACGTGAACAGGCCGACGGTGGTGCCGGCCGTCCCCTGCCTGGACGACTTGTCCTTGAACTGGGTCATCCGCCCGGCCTCACCGAACCCGGTGATGCAGCCCAGCACCCACGCCAGCTCGGCGTGCTCGGGGACGTGGCTCTGCACGAACACGGTGGCGCGTTCGGGGTCCAGACCCATCGCGAGGAGCTGCGCGGCGGCGACCTTCGTCCGGCGGCGCAGCACCGCCGGGTCGTGCTCGACGGTGATCGCGTGCAGGTCGACCACGCAGTAGAACGCGTCATGCGTGTCCTGCATCGCGACCCACTGCCGCAATGCGCCCAGGTAATTGCCGAGGTGGAAGGAGTCGGCGGTGGGCTGGATGCCGGACAGCACGCGGGGCTTGGCCACGCGGTTCGGCTGCGGCGCTGCTGGGCTGGACGCTTCGGGCATGTGCACGGACCGATTCTCTCAGGTGTCGCTTGAGGCTCCACCACGGGTGGCGCCGCTGGTCGCGGGGCCGGCGAGCGTCGCCGTGACGGCCTGCGGCGTCGCCCGGGGCGTGACGCGCACGCGGGC
>JBOHBY010001178.1:0-2441 GCA_050698635.1 Spirillospora sp. | reverse complement strand
CCCGGATCGTCTACGTCGACAACGACCCGCTCGTCATCGCGCACGCCCGCGCGCTGCTGATGGACGGCGGGAACGTCGCCGCGCTGCGCGCCGACCTGCGCGACCCCGGCTCGATCCTGGACAGCCCCGAGGTGCGCCGCCTGATCGACCCGGCGGAGCCCGTCGCGCTGGTGTTCTCCTCCGTCCTGCACTTCCTGCCCGGCGCGGCCGACCTCGTCGCGGAGCTGACGGGGCGGGCCGCGCCCGGCAGCGCCCTCGTCGTCTCGCACGTCACCGCCGACTTCGCCCCGGTCGCGATCACCGAGGCCGCGCGGCTCTACCTGGAGGCGAGCGACGTCCCGCTGGTCCCGCGCGGCGCCGTCGAGGTCGCGCGGCTGCTCGGCCCGTTCCGGCCGGTCTCGCCCGGGGTCGTCCCGCTGACCGCCGGGCCGCTCGGCGGGACGTTCCGTCCCGGCCACGAACCGATCATGTACGGGACCGTCGGGCTGCGCTGACCCCGCCACGGGGCTGTGCAATTGATCACACCGGCGGCCGGTGCGGTGCGCCGGGCGCGGGCCATGACGGCCCTGCTCCACCGGTCGTCGGGGGTTTTCGCGCCCGTCACGCTGAGTCAGGCACCGGCGCACCAAGTTAAGTGAAATGTCATCCACCGGTTAGAGAACGCGGGCGGGCCGCCCCTAGGGTGGCCCGAATGCCGACGAACGCCCCGACCCCACAGCGCACGCAGATCGGCTCGCGTCATCCGGAGAAGACGGCCCGGATGGACTGGCTGGACGCTCTGCGGGGCCTCGCGGCACTGGTCGTGGTGTTCGAGCACTCCCTCGACGTGCTGCTGCCGGAGATCCGCGGTGCGGCGAGCCCGTGGTTCGACTTCGGCCGGTACGGCGTGTTCGTGTTCTTCCTGGTCAGCGGGTACGTCGTGCCGTTCTCGCTGGAGCGGCGCGGGAGCGTCCGGCGGTTCTGGGCCGGGCGGTTCTTCCGGCTGTACCCGGCCTGGTGCGTGTCGGCGGTGCTCGCGCTGCTGCTCGGCATGGCCGGGATGTCGTACGGGCTGCCCGTGGCGCTCGGCGAGCGTCCGTGGACGTCGGCCCTGGCGCACATGACGATGCTGCAGGACCTTCTGGGCGTGCCCAACGCCGTCAACGTGTACTGGACGCTCTCCTACGAGATGATCTTCTACCTGCTCGTGACGGCGATGTTCGTCGCGGGTGTGCATCGTTCCAGCGCCCGTGTCGCGCTGGGGTTCGGGGTGGGCGCGGCGATCCTGGGCGTCGTGCTGCCGTCCAGCCTGCTGGCCTCGCGGTGGCCGGGCGGGACGATCCTCGCCGCCGCGCTGCTCCTGGCCGCCGGGCTCGCGGCGATGGTCAGCCGCCGGCGTGCCGTCCGCCGGACGGGCGTCGCGCTCGTCGCGGCGCTCGCGCTGGGTCTGCTCGTCCTCGACAGCCGCATCGGCGCCATCGAGAGCCTGTGCATCATCGCCACGATGTTCGCCGGCACGGCCGTCCGCGGCATCCAGGACGGGCGGCTGCGCACCTGGCCCGCCATCGCGATGGTCGCGGTCGTCCCGGCGTTCTCACTGGTGGCGGGCATGCGGACCCCGACGTCGCTGGCCGTGAACGCCAACCCGAACCCGCTCGGCGTCGACTGGTCCATCGCCGTCGGCGCCGCGTGGCTGACGTTCCTCGTCGGCCTCGCGCTGCGGAACCGGCCGATGCCCCGCGCGCTGGTGTGGTCGGGGGTGGTCAGCTACTCGCTGTACCTGCTGCATCCGCTGGTCATCCAGGCGATCTGGCACGCCGCCGGACGCGACCCCGGCACCCTTCCGGGCCCGGTCCGGATGATCTGGGGCGTGGTGCTGGTCACGACCGTCCTCGGCTCGGCGGCGCTGACGTACCGCTACGTCGAAATCCCCGCCCAGCGGCTCGGGCGGCGCCTCACCGCCCGGCGGACGGCCTGACGGAAGCGCGCGGCGTAGCCGAGGCGCACACCGGGCAGTCCGGGTCGTCGGCGAAGGGCTCCCGGGGCGGGACGAGGCCGGTCTCCAGGTCACCGACCAGGACGTCGTCGCCGTCCCCGACGACGCTCAGGCGTCTGAGCCGGACCGTCGCGCCGGCGGGGCCGGTCACAGGAAGGCGGTGACGCGGGAGGCGAACTCCTCCGGGGTCGTGATCTCGATACCGAACTGCTCGGCCTTGGCCTTCTTCGAGCCCGCCTTCTCCCCGGCCACGAGGAGGGACGTCCGGGCGGACACCGACGAGGACGCCTTCCCGCCCGCCCGCTCGATCAGCTCGTTCACCTGGGTGCGGGACAGCCCTTCGAGCGGTCCCGACATCGATCCGGTGGCGACGACCGACATCCCGGCCAGCGGCAGCCCGGCCTCCTCACCGCTTTCCCCGTCGGAGGGTTCGGCGGGGCCGGTGGCGCCCGGCTCGGTCAGGGTG
>JBOHBY010001177.1:0-1642 GCA_050698635.1 Spirillospora sp. | reverse complement strand
GAGGTGTCCGGGTGCCCGATGCCGTCTGGCAAGAGGCCAGAGAGAAGGCCGAAGCGGAGGGCAAGACCGTCTCCGACGTCGTCAACGACTGCCTGCGCCGCTACCTCCGCAAGAAGGGGTGAACACGGCGACGGGCGGCCGGCCGAGTTGGAGTCGACCGACCGCCCCGAAAAACAGGCCGTGAAGTATCAGCGGAGTATCAACGAGGCCCTGGCCAGGGTGTTCCGAGCCCGTGACCTGCATCGCAGCAGTGCGGGCGGGGGGATTCGAACCCCCACGGTGTTTCCACCAACAGGACCTAAACCTGCCGCGTATACCTGATTTCGCCACGCCCGCTGACGGTTCCGCTAGGGAAGCGCGTTCAGCTTAGCGCCCTGGTCGTCGGGGTCGGGAACGGATTTCGCGGTGGTGGAGCGGGGCACGCGGTACAGGGCGGCGACCACGACGGCGGTGACGGCGACCGCGATCGACGCGGTCAGCATGGCGGTCTGGACGCCGTCGGCGAACGCCGTCCGCGCCTGGTCTCCGATCTGGGGGCCGAGCCGTGTCGCGACGGCCAGGGACTCCTTCGCCTTTTCCGCGACCGGGCCGGGCAGGCCGTCGGTGTGCAGGTTCGTCCGGTAGCCGGACTGCAGGATGCTGCCGAGGACGGCGATGCCCAGCGCCCCGCCGAGCTCGCGCGCCAGGTCGTTCATCGCGGAGCCGACGCCCTGCTTGTCGCGGGGCAGCGCGTCGGTGATCGCGGCGGTGCCGGGGGTCATGGCGAGGCCCATGCCGGCGCCGAGCGGGATCAGGCCGGCGAGCAGGAGCCAGTAGGAGCTGCCCGCGTCCAGCAGGGAGAAGATCAGCAGGCCGACGCTGACCAGGAGCAGGCCGGCGGTGATGACGCGGCGCGGGCCGATCTTGGCGGTGAGGCGGGGCGAGACGCCGCGGGCGAACGGCATCGTGGTGAGCGCGAGGGGCACCAGGCTCAGCGCCCCGATCAGCGGGCTGTCGCCCTTCACCAGCTGGAGGTACTGCAGGACGATGAAGACGAACCCGAAGAAGGCGAAGAACTGCAGGGTGATCGACAGGGTGCCCGCGGAGAACGCCCGGACGCGGAACAGCCTGGGGTCCAGCAGCGGGTTCGGCCGCTTCAGTTCCCAGCCGACGAAGCCCGCGAGGATGACGAGCCCGGCGGCCAGGCCCGCGAGGGTGCGGACGCTCGTCCAGCCCGCGACCGGCGCCTCGATGATCGAGTAGACGCCGACGCCGAGCCCGGCGACGGTGATCGCGGCGCCGGTCAGGTCCAGGCGCGGCGCGTCCGCCTCGGCGGACTCGGGGACGACCGCCAGCGTCGCGACCAGCGCGACGACCGCCAGGACGACGTTCAGCACGAAGACCGACCGCCACGACCACGCCTCCAGCAGCGTGCCGGAGGCGAGCAGCCCGAAGATCGCGCTCGCGCCGGCGACGCCCGCCCAGGCGCCGACCGCGCGGGTGCGCTGCTCGGCGGGGAACGTCGAGGTGATCGTGGACAGTGTGGCGGGCATGACGAGCGCCGCGCCGACGCCGAGCACGCCGCGCATCGCGATCAGCCAGGTCGGGTCGCTGGCGAGCGCGGCGGCGGCCGATCCGGCGCCGAACACCACGAGTCCGGCGG
>JBOHBY010001176.1:0-2177 GCA_050698635.1 Spirillospora sp. | reverse complement strand
GATGCCCGTCGCCGACACCTCGTCCCAGCCGCCGCGCTCGATCCCGAGAAGCGCCGCGAGCCCGCTCAGCGGACGGGCCGGATTGGTGGTGGGACGCATGGCGTTTCTTTCGGTACGGGCGGAACGGGACCGCTGCTGCACGGGTGGTGGTGGACTCACAGCCGAGGAGAGTACTCGCTGCGGTCAGTCTCGGGCGTGGATCTGGATGGTCGGCGGCCGGCTCCCCGTCGGCGGGATCTTCTCGGACTGCAGGGCGAAGCTCATCACGTCCTGGAAGACCGGCGCGGCCGCATCGCCACCATAGTGGCTGCCCCGCTTCGGATCCTGCAGGACGACCTGCACCACCAGGCGCGGATCGTCGGCCGGGGCGAACCCCGCGAACGACGCGGTGTAGCCGCCGCCGCGGTAGGTGCCGGTGCGCGGGTTGACGTTCTCGGCGGTGCCGGTCTTGCCCGCGACGCGGTACCCCTTGATCTGCGCCTTCGGGGCCGTGCCCTCGTCGGTCGTCACGCCCTCCAGCATGTCGCTGATCTGCCTGGCCGTCCGCGCGCTGATCACCTGCTTGCGCTGGGGCTCGGCCGCGGGGGTGAACGTGTCGTCGTCGCCGACGGTGCCCTCGACGAGCGTGGGCGCGACGCGGACGCCGCCGTTGGCGATCGTCGCGTAGACGCTCGCCATCTGCACCGCGTTCACCGAGACCGTCTGCCCGAACGCGATCGGGTACCGGTCGGTGCCCGACCACTGGTCGGGCGGCTTCAGCAGGCCCGGCGTCTCGCCGGGCAGCGGGAGGCCGGTCTTCTGGCCGAACCCGAAGTCGCGCAGCGTCTGGTAGAGCCGCTGCGAGGTGATGCTCTCGCTCGCCATGATCGTGCCGACGTTGCTGGACTTGGCCAGGACGCCCGCGAACGTCAGCCGCTCGGTCGCGTGGGGGTGCGAGTCACCGAACGCGATGCCGTACTTCCTGATCTTGTCGGGGACGGTGTAGGGGGTGTGCGGCGTGACGCCGCCGTGCTCCATGACCGCGGCGGCCGTGACGACCTTGCCTGTGCTGCCGGGCTCGTAGGCGTCCTGGACGAGCGGGCTGCCCCACAGCCTGCGGTCGGACTCGCCGTACTCGTTCGGGTCGAACCCGGGCGCCGAGGCCATCGCGAGCAGCCTGCCGGTGCGCGGATCCATGACGATGACCGTGCCGCTCTTCGCCTTCGTGGCCCTGACCTGCTGCTCGATCGCCTGCTGCGCCTTGAACTGCAGGTCGCGCTTCAGCGTGAGCCGCACCCCGCGGCCGGGCCTGGACGGGCGCTTCTGGTCCTCGCCCATGGGGATGTGCTGGCCCTCCAGGCTGATCTCGACCCGCTGCCAGCCCTTGCGACCGGCGAGCACGCCGTTCATCGAGCTCTCCAGCCCGGCGGCGCCCTTCCCCGTGTCGTTCACGAAGCCTATGACGCTCGCGGCCAGCGAATCGTTGGGGTACTCCCTGCGGTATTCCGGCAGCGTCCCGATTCCCAGGAGGTTCCACGAGGTGATCAGCCGGGCCTGGTCGGGCCGGACGCCGTGCGCCAGGTACACGAACCGGGTGTTCGGCTTGCTGAGCTGCTTCGTCAGCGTCGCGGGGTTCAGGCCGAGGGTCGGGGCCAGCGCGTTCACGACGCCCTGCCGCTTGGCGGGCGTGATCAGCGTCGGGTCGGCGTAGATCGCCCGCGCCTCGACCGTCATGGCGAGCGGGTGGCCCTGCGCGTCGGTGATGTCGCCGCGGATCGCGGGCAGCTCGATCTTCTGCAGCCGCTGCCGCATCGCCTGCTCGGAGTACTTGCCGGACTCGATCGTCTGGAGCTGGACGAGCCGTCCGGCGAACAGCGACAGCACGAACGCCACGACGAGCAGCCCGACGTTCAGCCGCTTGAGCGGGTCGCGGCGGTGGAACGGGACGCGGGGCCGCGGGGGGCGGGGCGGCGGGGGCGGCGGGCACATCGTGCTGCTCGTCCTCGCGCTGGTGCTCATCGTGCTCGCGCCCCTGTTCAGCAGGCTGGTGTACATGGCCATGCGGCGCAAGCGCGAGTACCTGGCCGACGCCACAGGAGTGCAGCTCACGCGCAACCCCCACGGCCTGGCGAGCGCGCTTCGCAAGATCAAGGGGGACTTGCCCGACGACCCGAAGGGCAGCCGCACCGCCGCCAGCC
>JBOHBY010001175.1:0-5791 GCA_050698635.1 Spirillospora sp. | reverse complement strand
GCGCGGAGGAGGTGCGGCTGCGCGGGGTCGCCGCGCGGACGGCCACCAACATGGAGGCCAGCCTCGGCGTGCCGACGGCGACTAGCGTGCGCGCCGTCCCGGCGAAGCTGCTGATCGACAACCGCATCGTCATCAACAACCACCTCAAGCGCGGGCGCGGCGGCAAGGTCTCGTTCACGCACCTGATCGGGTACGCGATCGTCCGGGCGCTGACGGCGATGCCGGAGATGAACGCCGCGTTCACCGAGGTCGACGGCAAGCCGGTGCTGGTCAGGCCGGAGCACGTGAACTTCGGGCTCGCGATCGACCTGCAGAAGGGCGACGGGACGCGGCAGCTGGTGGTGCCGAGCATCAAGGCCGCCGAGACGCTCGACTTCCGCCAGTTCTGGGCCGCCTACGAGGAGATCGTCCGCAAGGCGCGCGGCGGCAAGCTCACGCTGGACGACTTCCAGGGCACCACGATCAGCCTGACGAACCCGGGCACGATCGGCACCGTCCACTCGGTGCCGCGGCTGATGCCCGGCCAGGGAACGATCATCGGCGTCGGCGCGATGGAGTACCCGGCGGAGTTCGCGGGCGCCTCCAGCGACACCCTGTCCCGCATGGGGATCAGCAAGGTCATGACGCTGACCTCCACCTACGACCACCGGATCATCCAGGGCGCGCAGTCGGGCGACTTCCTGCGCCGCATCCACGAGCTGCTGCTCGGCGCCGACGGCTTCTACGACGAGATCTTCGAGGCGCTGCGCATCCCGTATGAGCCGGTGCGCTGGGTGAAGGACATCTCCGCCACCCACGAGGACGACGTCGCCAAGGTCGCGCGCGTCCACGAGCTGATCCACGCCTACCGGGTCCGCGGCCACCTGATGGCCGACACCGACCCCCTGGAGTACAAGCAGCGCCGCCACCCCGACCTCGACATCCTCAAGCACGGCCTCACCCTGTGGGACCTTGAGCGCGAGTTCGCGACCGGCGGGTTCGGCGGCAAGCCGACGATGAAGCTGCGCGACATCCTCGGCGTGCTGCGGATGGCGTACTGCCGGACGGTCGGCATCGAGTACATGCACATGCAGGACCCGGAGGAGCGCGCCTGGATCCAGGAGCGCGTGGAGGTCCCGCACGACAAGCCGTCCCGCGAGGAGCAGCTGCACGTGCTGCGCCGGCTGAACAGCGCGGAGGCGTTCGAGACGTTCCTCCAGACGAAGTTCGTCGGGCAGAAGCGGTTCTCGCTGGAGGGCGGCGAGTCCGTCATCCCGCTGCTCGACGCGGTGATCTCGGCGGCGGCGAAGGCCAGCCTGGACGAGGTCGTCGTCGGCATGGCGCACCGCGGGCGGCTGAACGTCCTGGCCAACATCGTCGGCAAGTCCTACGGGCAGATCTTCGGCGAGTTCGAGGGCAACCTCGACCCGCGCAGCGCGCAGGGCTCGGGCGATGTGAAGTACCACCTCGGCGCGGCGGGCGACTTCGTCGCGGGCGACGGGTCCAAGATCCACTGTGAGCTGGTCGCGAACCCCTCGCACCTGGAGACGGTCGACCCGGTGCTGGAGGGCGTCGTCCGCGCCAAGCAGGACCTCCTGGACGTCGGCGAGGCCGGTTTCAGCGTGCTGCCGATCCTGGTCCACGGCGACGCCGCGTTCGCGGGGCAGGGCGTGGTGGCCGAGACGCTGAACCTGTCGCAGCTGCGCGGGTACCGCACCGGCGGCACCGTCCACGTGATCATCAACAACCAGGTGGGGTTCACGACCGCGCCGGAGTACTCGCGGTCGAGCGTCTACTCGACGGACGTCGCCCGGATGATCCAGGCGCCGATCTTCCACGTGAACGGCGACGACCCGGAGGCGTGCGCGCGGGTCGCGGCGCTGGCGTTCGAGTACCGGCAGACGTTCAAGAAGGACGTCGTCATCGACATGATCTGCTACCGGCGGCGCGGCCACAACGAGGGCGAGAACCCCTCGTTCACGCAGCCGCTGATGTACGACCTGATCGACGCCAAGCGCTCGGTGCGCAAGCTGTACACCGAGGCCCTGATCGGCCGCGGCGACATCACCGTCGAGGAGGCCGAGCAGGCGCTGCGCGACTACCAGGAGCAGCTCGAACGGGCCTTCACCGAGACCCGCGAGGCGGTGAAGCGGCCGCAGGAGCCGGGCTCGGTGGTGAAGCCGGACGTCGAGGAGAGCATCCCGATCGACCACGGCGGGGCGGGCTCGGCGATCCCGGCGGAGACCGTCAAGCGGCTGATCGAGTCGCAGGTCAGCCTGCCGGAGGGCTTCACGCCGCATCCGCGGCTCCAGCCGATCCTGCAGCGCCGCGCGCAGATGGTCGAGGACGACGCGATCGACTGGGCGACGGGCGAGCTGCTGGCGATGGGCTCGCTGCTGATCGACGGCCACCCGGTGCGGCTCGTCGGGCAGGACACGCGGCGCGGGACGTTCGGCCAGCGCCACGCGGTGCTCGTCGACCGCAGGACGGGCGAGGAGTACACCCCGCTCAAGCAGTTCGGGCAGGGCGTGTCGAAGTTCTACGTCCACGACTCGCTGCTCAGCGAGTACGCGGCGATGGGCTTCGAGTACGGCTACTCGATGACGCGTCCGGACGCGCTCGTCATGTGGGAGGCCCAGTTCGGCGACTTCGGCAACGGCGCCCAGTCGATCGTGGACGAGTACATCTCGTCGGGCGAGCAGAAGTGGGGCCAGCACTCCAGCGTCGTGCTGCTGCTGCCGCACGGTTACGAGGGGCAGGGGCCCGACCACTCGTCCGCGCGGATCGAGCGCTACCTGCAGCTGTGCGCGCAGGACAACATGACCGTGATCTACCCGACGACCCCGGCGAACTACTTCCACCTGCTGCGCTGGCAGGTGCTGTCGGGCCGCAACAAGCCGCTGGTGGTGTTCACGCCGAAGTCGCTGCTGCGGCTGAAGGCGGCCACGTCCCCGGTCGAGAAGATCATCGGCGGCGCGTTCCAGCCGGTCATCCCCGAGGTCGACCCGGCGATCGACCCGGCGGGCGTGCGGCGGGTGCTGCTCACCACCGGCAAGATCTACTACGACGTGGTGAAGGGCCGGGACGCGGCGGGCGCGACGGACACGGCGGTCGTCCGGGTCGAGCGGCTGTACCCGCCGCCGGTGGACGAGATCAAGGCGGAGCTGGCGAGGTACCCGGCGGGCGTCGAGGTCGTGTGGGTGCAGGACGAGCCGGCGAACATGGGCGCGTGGCCGTTCATGGCGCTGAAGCTGCCGCACCACATCGACGGGCTGAGGATGTCGCGGGTGTCGCGTCCGGCGTCGTCGTCCCCGGCCGTGGGCTCGGCGAAGCTGCACCAGGCCGAGCAGGAGGCCCTGCTCGCAAGGCTGTTCGAACAGAAGTAGGCGGCACGAGGTCGAGGGCTCCGGTGCGCGGCGCCGGGGCCTTCGACGTTCCGGCCGCGAATCCGTACGAAAGAGAACCAGACGATGTACTTCACCGATCGGGGCATCGAGGAGCTGGCGGACCGGCGCGGCGCGGAGGAGGTCAGCCTGGCGTGGCTGGCCGAGCGGCTGCGCGAGTTCGTCGACCTGAACCCCGAGTTCGAGACGTCGGTGGACCGGCTCGCCACCTGGCTGGCCCGGCTGGACGACGAGGACGACGACGCGTAGGAGGACCGCCCCGAACGCGATACATCTTGACTTCCCGGAGACGCGACATATCGTGTTTACTGGATGAAGAGCCGCTCGGACGAAGGGCAGATCGCGATGTCGCGCTGGACGATCGACGAACCGACCACCCTCGACTTCGACGGCGTGGTCGCCCTGAAGGCCACGCTGATCGCGGGGAACATCTCGGTGCTCGCCTCGGACGAGCGCCCGTCCATCATGGTCGGCGAGATCGAAGGCCCGCCGCTGGTCATCACCCATGAGGCGGGCATGCTGACGATCACCCACGACAAGCTGTGGGAGGGCGTGCTGACCTGGCTGCGCACCCAGCGGTGCCGCGCCGCGATCACCGTGACCGTCCCGCACGACTGCCCGGTCACCCTCAACCTCGTGTCGGCGGACGCGGTCGTCACCGGCACGACGTCCCGCGCGTCCATCAAGAGCGCCTCCGGCGACGTCACGCTCGACGGCGTCGCGGGCGCGATCGACGCCAACACCGTCTCCGGCGCGATCGAGGCGCAGGGCCTGGACGGGACCGTCTCGTTCACCTCCGTCTCCGGCGACCTGTCCCTCGCCGGCGGCTCCGTCGACCGGCTGGCGGCGCGGGCCGTCAGCGGCCGCATCGCCGCCGACGTGAGCCTCGGCGGCGACGGCCGGATGGACGTCAACACCGTGTCCGGCGAGGTCGCGCTGCGCATCCCCGACTCCGCCGACGCGCGGGTCACGCTGAGCTCGGCCGCCGGGACGATCGACACGACGTTCCCCGAACTCGACGAGCAGGAGGGCTTCGTCGGCCGCACCCGCGCCGGCAAGCTCGGCGACGGCACGGGCAGGCTGACGGTCAACACCGTGTCCGGCGCCGTCACGCTCATCGGACGCGACGACGACGCCCCCGAGATCACCACCCCGCCAACGGAGAAGTGAGGATGAGGACCCCGTGAGCCCCGTATTCGGCCATGGTCGCCTGCGGCTGTACCTGCTGAAGCTCCTGGAGGAGAGCCCGCGCCACGGCTATGAGGTCATCCGGCTCCTCCAGGACCGGTTCCTCGGGGTCTACTCGCCCTCACCCGGCACGATCTACCCGCGCCTCGCCCGGCTGGAGTCGGAGGGCCTCGTCACGCACGAGGTGATCAAGGGCAAGAAGGTGTACTCGCTGACCGACAAGGGCCGCGAGGAGCTCGAACGCCGCATGGACGAGCTCGCCGAGCTGGAGGAGGAGCTGTCGGCGTCGGCGCAGGAGTTCGCCCGCGGGGTGCAGGAGGACGTCCGGCAGACCGTCCGGACGCTGCGCGAGGAGCTCACCCAGGCCGCCAAGTCGATGCGCGACCAGGGCAAGACCACGTCCAAGGACGCGTGGAAGGAGACCACCGAGCGCCAGAAGGACGAGTGGAAACGCCAGAAGGAGTACTGGCGCGAGCAGACGCAGGCGTGGAAGGAGGAGTGGCGGCAGAACTGGGAGGACGCCTGGAAGACGGCGACCGGCACCCGCGAGGACGTCGCCCGCCTCAAGCTGGAGCGCCTGCTGCGCGGGTTCGTCGAGGACGTCCGCAAGGCCGCGAAGAAGTCCGGCCTGGACGACGACGGCCTGGCCGCCGCCCAGGCCCTCCTGGACGAGACCCGCGACCGCCTCAAGCAGGAGATCTTCCGCAAGGGCAAGCCCGGCCCCTGACCGGCCGTCAGGGCGTGAAGACGATCTTGCCGAAGATGTCGCCCCCGGCCATCGCCGCGAACCCCTCGCGCGCGCCGCCCAGCGGCAGCGTCCGGTCGACCACCGGCCGCGTGCCGGTCTTGACCAGGAACCGCGCCAGCCGCTCCAGCTGGTCCCGCGTCCCCATCGTGGACCCGACCACCGACAGCTGCAGGAAGAACACCCGGTTCAGCTCCGCCGGCGGCACCGCCCCGCTCGTCGCGCCGGACACCACGACCCGCCCGCCGGGCCGCAGCGACTTCAGCGAATGCGACCACGTCGCCTGCCCGACGGTCTCGATCACGGCGTCGACCCGCTCCGGCAGCCGCGCGCCCGTCTCGACCGCGACGTCGGCACCGAGCTCCAGCGCCCGCCTGCGCTTGGCCTCGCTCCGGCTGGTCGCGTAGACGCGGTAGCCGGCCGCCGACGCCAGCGCGATCGCCGCCGTCGCGACGCCGCCGCCCGCGCCCTGCAC
>JBOHBY010001174.1:0-3001 GCA_050698635.1 Spirillospora sp. | reverse complement strand
CTGGGTGCAAGGCGGCCGCCAGTGAGCCGACTGGTCAGTGGCCCGGGGTGCGCGCCGACTCGGCGCCCTCGGCGAAGGCGGCGCGGAAGGTGATCGGGCCGAAGATCCCGTCGGGGTCGATCTTCTTGCGCTTCTGGAAGGCCTTGACCGCGGCGGCGGTGTCCTTGCCGTAGTTGCCGTCCACCTTGAGCGAGGAGCTCTGCAGGACCTTCATCGCGTACTGGATGCCCTTGATCTGGTGCGTCCGGCTGCTGCCGATGCCGACCTCGCCGTTGTCGATGGCGAGCGCGGCCCAGGTCTCGACGTCGAGCTCGCCCGTCTGAGGCAGGTTGCGCGCCTTCTGGTATTTCTTCACCGCATTGGTGAAGTCCGAGGGCCAGTCCTCGCCGGCAGGCGTTGCGTTGCACTTGTTGTAGAACTTGAACTGCTTCAGGTAGCAGCCCATGGAGGCGATGCGGTAGTCGCTGTCGCCGGGGCCGAGTTTCTGCCACGGTTGTGACTTGATGGCCTTCACCACGGCGGGTTCGGTGTTCGGGCCGTCGGCGTTGGCGGTGCTCATGGCGCCCATGGTGGTGGCGGCGGCCAGCACCGTCGTCGCGAGGCAGAGCCCCGCGCGAACCAAGATCTTCATCTGTGGAATCCCCCGTTCCGGTTGATTGGATCCTGTACTTCGGTGTGATGTCGGTCTTCGGGGAATTGTTCTCGATAATCTTGGACGATTTGTTTGGGTGAGGTCGCGACGAATGGGCGCGGGCGCGGGTTTACCTGGATTTGAATAATTTACTTAAATAGGGGTCGGTTCGGCGGCGCGCTCGCGTTGCCACAGGGAGAGGTAGGGGCCGGGGCGGGACACGAGGTCGGTGTGCGTCCCGCGGTCGGCGACGCGGCCGCCGTCCAGGACGATGATCTCGTCGACGGCGTCCAGGCCGGTGAGGCGGTGGGTGACGAGCAGGGTCGTGCGGCCCTCGGTGGCAGTCAGCAGGTCGGTGGTGAGGGCGTCGGCGGTCGCGAGGTCGAGGTGCTCGGCGGGCTCGTCCAGGAGCAGGATCGGGAAGTCGGCGAGGAGGGCGCGGGCCAGGGCGATGCGCTGCCGCTGGCCGCCGGAGACCCGCGCGCCGTGCTCGCCGACGCGGGTGTCGAGGCCTTGGGGGAGCGCGTCGATCCAGGTCAGGAGGCGGGCGCGGCGGAGGGCGTCGCGGAGTTCGGCGTCGGTGGCGGTGGGACGGGCGAGGCGGACGTTCTCGCCGATCGTCGAGTCGAACAGGTGCGCGTCCTGGGCGCAGAGTCCGATGACGCGGCGGACGTCGTCGGCTGGCAGGGCGCCGAGGTCGACGCCGTTGAGGGTCGTCCGGCCGCTGGTGGGTTCCAAGAAGCGGAGTAGGACGGCGGTGAGGGTGGTCTTGCCTGAGCCACTGGGGCCGACTATCGCGCACCGGTGACCTGGGGGGAGGTCTAGGGAGATGCCGTCCAGGGCGTAGGGGGCGGTGGGTGTCCACTGGGCACGGAGGTTTTGGACGGTGAGGGTGTACGGGGGCGTGGGGAAGGGGGTGGGGGCGACTGGGTCGTTTACTGGCTCGGCGGAGTCCAGGACGGCGAAAACGCGTGTGGCGGAACGGCGGACACGTTCCAGGTACTGCGCGGCCACCGGGAGCCCGGCCACGACCTCGAATGCGGCCAGGGGTAGGAGGACGACCACTGCGAGGAGCACCCCGTCCAGCTTCCCTGAGCGGACGGCCGGCACGCCGACCGCGAGACTGCCCCAGACGGCCAGACCGCCCGCGAGCGTCGAAATCGCGGCACCGACACCGGTGGTGGTTGCCGAACGGGCCGACGCGTGGGTGAAGTCGCGGTCTAGGGCGGCTGCCTTGGCGAGGTGTGCGGGGGCGGCGCCGTAGGCGATGAGTTCGGGGGCGCCTTGGAGGGTGTCCACGACGTGTGTGGTGAGGTCTGCGCGCAGATCGGTCGTGCGGTGTTCGGCACGGCGCGCCATAGCGGACGACAGCCAAGGCGCGACGACACCCGCGAGCAGTAGGGCGAAAAGGAGGACGGCCCCGGCCGATGGGAGCAGAGCCCAGGCCAGGCCGACGGAAGCGCCGCCGACGACGGCCGCGATGGTGCAGGGCAGGAGGACGCGGAGAAAAAGGTCCTGGACAGCGTCGACATCGGCGACGAGCCGGTTCAGCAGGTCGCCGCTACGGAAGGCGGGCAACCTGCCGGGCGCGAGCCGTTCGAGCCGTTCGTACACGCGGGCGCGTAGGTCCGCCAGGATCCGGAAGGTCGCGTCGTGCCCGACGAGACGTTCGACGTAGCGGAAGACGCCGCGTCCCAGGCCGAAGGCACGGACGGCCACGATCGCCACCATCAGCATCAGCACCGGCGGATGCTGCGCGGCGCGTGAGATGAGCCATGCCGAGGTGGCCATCAGCCCGACGCCGCTGCAGAGCGCCAGGACGCCGAACAGGACGGCGAGGCCGAGCCGCCACCGGGCGGGGCGGGCGAACGCGAGCAGCCGCAGGATCATGCCGTCACTACCTCTGGGTGGAGGGGGATCTGGATCGTCCGGTCGGCCAGGGCGGCGAGTGCGGGACGGTGCGCGACCATGATCACGCTGCGGGACGCGGCCAGCCGGCGGACGGCGTCGAGCACGGACGCCTCGCTCTCCACGTCGAGGTTCGAGGTCGGCTCGTCCAGGAGGAGGAGCGGCGCGTCGCGGAGGAAGGCGCGGGCCAGGGCGATGCGTTGGCGCTGGCCCGCGGAGAGACCGAGCCCTCGCTCGCCGAGTGGCGTGTCGAGCCCGCGCGGGAGGGCGTCGATGAACTCCAGGGCGTTCGCCGCGTGCGCGGCGGCGCGGACGTCGGCGTCGGACGCGTCCGGGCGGCCCAGGCCGATGTTGGCGGCGATCGTCCCGGTGAAAAGGTGCGGGCGTTGCGGGACCCAGGCGATCTGGGCGCGCCAGGCGTCCGGGTCGAGGTCGGCGAGCTCGGCCCAGTCGACCAGGACG
>JBOHBY010001173.1:0-6890 GCA_050698635.1 Spirillospora sp. | reverse complement strand
GCGCCCAGGCTGCTCCCCATCGTGCTGCTGTCGACGGCCCTCGCGGTCACCGCGTGCGGCGGCGGCGGTGGTGGACGCGCCCGTCCCGTCCACGGCACCGCGCCCGCCGAGATCGCGGGTGTCGGCTACACCGCCGACCAGCTCGCCCAGGCCCTGCTCACCGACGCACCCGGCTACACCCGCGCCGCCGCCCCCGACGCCGGCGGGTACGGGACGCTCAAGGCCGTCCAGAACGCCGCCAGGCTCCAGCGGGAGACCGAGCTCGACAAGCCCCGCTGCGGGACCACCCGTCCCGGCGGCACCGTCGCCGCCGACGTCCCCGCCGCGCTCGTCACCTTCGCCAAGAAGGGCCAGACCGTCACCGAGACCCTGATGGGCATGCCCGCCGCCGACGCCGAGAAGCAGGTCAACGCCCGCGTCCCCGCCGGTTGCCTGAAGTTCCGCACCGCCCTCGGCTCCTATCGGGCCGACCACCGCGTCGTCGAGACCCCCAAGGGCGAGATCGGCGAGGGCTCCCGCACCGTCGGCGTGGCCACCGTAAGCGGCACCGCCCGCACCCGCACCTGGTACGTCGTCTTCCGAGGCCGCCACTACCTCGCCACCATCACCGTCTTCGGCCCCACAGCCACCCGCACCGAAGCCGAACGCCTGGCCCTGGCGGCCCACACCCAAGCCACCAAGATCCTGCCCTAACCCGGCCGTGCGGTGCAGGGGGTGGGGTGTTGCGGATAGCGTTCGGGTTACGTTGCGCGGAGAGCGGCTCCGGGCGGGTCGGACCAGGGAGTGTCGTTGATCGGTAAGGAGGGCAGGGTAACCGGCAAGGTCGCTCCCGGGACGGTCGGCGAGGTGATGATCCCGGTGCGTGGCGGGGTCGAGGCTTTCTACGCGCATCCCGTCGATCCGCGTGACGAGATGGGTATCGGCACGATCGTCGTCGTGGTCGAATACCACCCGCCGCGGACGGTGTACGTGGCGCCCGCGCTCGGGCAGTAGCCGGGAGGGGTCTCGGGGACGTTCTCCCAGAATGTGGCGCAATCAGGGGCGAACCAAACGGTCGCTCGTCGCGTCTACTGGGAAACGCGGGCGTGCCTGACCGGGGGTCCGGCCGCCGACAACCGAAGAGGGAGGCCGTATGCCCGTGCTCGCCGTGGTGATCGCAGTAGTCGTCGCGCTCATCGTGTTGATCATCTTGTTCAAGCTCGTCTGGCGGGTCGCCGAGCCGAACGAGGCGTTGATCATCTCTGGGCTGGGCGCCAGGTCCAGGCCGATCGACGGTATGGACAGCCTCGGGTTCAAGATCGTGACGGGTAAGGGCACCGCCGTCATGCCGGGCTTCCAGACGTCCCGCCGGCTGCGCCTGGACAGCCGCGCCTCCAACCTCGAAGTGAACTGCGTGACGCAGCAGGGCATCCCGGTGAAGGTCCGCGGCGTGGTCATCTACAAGGTCGGGGACGACTTCGTCTCGATCGCCAACGCCGCGCGCCGCTTCCTGGAGCAGCAGAAGTCGATGGACGGCGCCATCCACGAGCTGTTCACCGGCCACCTGCGTTCGATCATCGGCAACCTCACCGTCGAGGACCTCATCCTCAACCGCGAGCGGCTCACGTCCGAGACGCGCGGTTCGGCCGCCGACGAGATGAGCAAGCTCGGCCTGGTCGTGGACTCGTTGCAGATACAGGAGATCGACGACGAGACCGGCTACATCCGCAACCTCGGCCGTCCGCACGCGGCCCGGGTCGCGTCCGCCGCCCGGATCGCCGAGGCCGAGCGCAACCAGGAGGCCACCGTCCGGGAGCAGGAGACCGAGCGGGAGAACGCGGCGGTCATCCGCGACACCGAGATGAAGAAGGCCGAGTACGACGGCCAGGTGCAGCAGGCCGCGCAGCAGGCGCGCCAGGAGGTCATCCTCAAGGAGACCCGCAACGCCGAGCTGGAGGCGGAGCGGACGGAGAAGCGGCTGGAGAGCGAGATCCGCAAGCCCGCCGACGCCCGCGCGTACGAGCAGGTCAAGCTGGCCGAGGCGGAGCGCGAGGAGCGCATCGCGCAGGCGCAGGCCGCGGCGACCGAGATCCAGCTACGGGCGCAGCGCGAGTCGGAGGCCACCCGGCTGATCGGTGACGCCGAGGCCCACGCGACCCGGCAGAAGGGTCTCGCCGAGGCCGAGGCGATCAAGGCCCGTGCGGAGGCGCTGGCCAAGAACACCGACGCCGTCATCGCCCAGCAGCTCGCCGAGCAGTGGCCGCAGATCGTCGAGGCCGGCGCGGGCGTGTTCGGCAACGTCGACAACATGGTCGTGCTGAACGGCGCGCAGGGCATCGAGGACATGCTCGCCAAGGCGCTCACGCTCGGCGGCACCGGCCTCGGCGTCGCCCGGCAGCTGCTCAGCAACCTGAACGTCCCGGACGGCAACCCCCAGAACGGTCACGCCCCGGCCGTCTCCGCCACGGTCCCGGTGGAGGCGCCCAAGGAGAAGGACGACGACTGACCGACCGACCTGCGAAGGCCCGGCCCGCTGGCCGGGCCTTCTCTGTGAAAGGGTCCGGGCGCCTTCGTAGCAGGGGATCGGGCGGCCTCCCCCCAATAGACTTCCCGCATGTCCGTCCCGCGGCTCGCCGTCTCCGTTGATCTTGTCGTGCTCACCGTGCGGGAGCAGCGGCTGTGCGCGCTGCGGTGGCGCCGTGACCGGGACCCGTATCTCGGGGCGTGGTCGTTGCCCGGCGGGTTCATCCAGCTGGACGAGGACCTTCCGGCCGCCGCGTCGCGGCTGATGGCGGAGCGGGCGGGGCTCGCGGACGTCCGGATCCACCTGGAGCAGCTCGCCACGTACGGGTATCCGGATCGTGACCCTCGGCAGCGGGTGGTCAGCGTCGCGTACCTGGGGCTGGCGCCTGACCTGCCGGCGTCCAGCCGGGCGCAGGTGCTGTGGACGGCCGTGGACGATCTCGTCCACCAGGACAGGGCCGCGTTCGACCACCGCCGCATCCTGTGCGACGGGATGGAGCGGGCGCGGGCGAAGCTGGAGTACACCTCGCTGGCCGCCGCGTTCTGCCCGCCGGAGTTCACCGTCGCGGAGTTGCGCCGCGTGTACGAGATCGTTTGGGGCAAGAGCCTTGATCCCCGGAATTTCCACCGCAAGGTCACCGGGGCGGACCGGTTCCTCATCCCCACCGAGCGGACGACGACGCGGGACGGCGGCCGTCCGGCACGCCTTTACCAGCGCGGTGACGCCGAGCAGCTGCGCCCGCCGATGCTGCGCCCCCGCGGCCGCGACCTCGCCTCGTGACCTGGCTCGGCCACAGCGGTGTGAGCTGGGGGGATGTCGCGGGCATGACGGGACGGTTGCTATTTTCGCTGGCTATGAACGGTGAGTCGTCCGAAATGCTCAGCCTGCTCGTCCGGGACATCGGGGACGCCGGTGTCGCGGAGATGGCCGGGTCGCCGGGACTGGCGGCGGCCGTGGACCAGCATGTGGCGGGCCTCCGGGAGGAACTCGGCTCGCCGGGCGCGGCGCCCGGCGAGGGCGAACTGATGGGATATCTACAGGATTTCGCCGAGGACGCGTTCCATCGAGGCTGGTGGCCGGATGATACCCGCGACTGGGAGTTCGTCCGGATCGTGGCCCTTTGCTGGATGATGCGGGACGCTGCGTAGGCTGGGGGATCATCACCCTGTGCACTGCTAGATGGAGGACAACGGTGTCCGAGGCAACCACTCCGCGCTTCCGCTCCGTCCTCGACCGGTTCGTGGCCTACAAGCCCGGCAAGGTCGTGGTGTCGCCCGAGGGCCGCTCGTTCAAGCTGTCGTCCAACGAGTCGCCGCACGGGCCGCTCCCGTCGGTCGTGGACGCGATCGGGGAGGCGGCGCGGAACGTCAACCGCTACCCCGACAACAACGCGACCGCGCTGACGGAGGCGATCGCGGCGTTCTGCGGCGTCCCCGCCGACCATGTCGCGGTGGGCTGCGGCTCCGTCGGGATGACGCAGATGCTGCTGGAGGCGGTCGCGGAGCCCGGCGCCGAGGTGGTGTACGCGTGGCGGTCGTTCGAGGCGTACCCACTGCTTGTGTCGCTGTCGGGCGCGACGTCCGTGCAGGTGCCGCTGCGGGACGAGGCGCACGACCTGTCCGCGATGGCCGGCGCGATCACCGACCGGACGCGGCTGGTCTTCCTCTGCAACCCGAACAACCCGACGGGCACGACCGTCCCGCGGGCGGAGATCGAGGCGTTCCTCGACCGGGTGCCGTCCGACTGCCTGGTGGTGCTGGACGAGGCGTACCGCGAGTACGTCCGCGACGACGACGTCCCCGACGGCCTCTCCCTGTACGGCGACCGCCCGAACCTGGCGATCCTGCGGACGTTCTCCAAGGCGTACGGGCTCGCGGGCCTGCGTATCGGGTTCCTCGTCGCGCACCCGCTGGTGGCCGGCGCGATCCGCAAGACGTTCCTGCCGTTCAGCGTGAACTCGGTCGCGCAGGCCGCGGGCATCGCGTCCCTGGCGGCCACCGACGAGCTGCTGGAGCGCGTCGAGGGGACGGTGAAGGAGCGCGACCGCGTCCGGGACGCGCTGCTCGCCGACGGCTGGACGGTCCCGCCGACCGAGGCCAACTTCGTCTGGCTGCGCCTCGGCGCCCGGACGATGGAGTTCTCCGAGGCCTGCGACGCCCAGGGGGTGAGCGTCCGCCCGTTCGCCGGTGAGGGCGCCCGCGTCTCGATCGGCTCCCCGGAGGAGAACGACGCCTTCCTCGCGGTCGCGAAGTCCTTCCCGCACCGCAACTGACACCGCACGCCACGCCCCCACGCCCCCGGACGCGCTGGTCGCGTCCGGGGGCGTGGCGTGCGTTTTCGTGCTCGTCAGCTGGTTTTGGCGGTGGGGCCCAGCTTCTCGACGATCAGGCGGTAGAGCTGGCGGGGGCGGCCGGGCTGCGGTGTGCGGTTCGGGGGGAGCGGCCAGGCGAGGCCCTCTTCGACGAGGGTGCGCAGGAGCCGGCGGGCGGTGCGCGGGGTGACGCCGAGCATCTTGCCGGCGTTCTCCGCGTCGACGATCAGCGGTTGCTCCTGGTCGCCGAGCTTGTCGGCCAGGCGCGCGAGGATCTCCAGGCCCTTGGGCTTGGCCTGCGGCTGCGTGCGCGGCGGGGTGCGCGGGGCGGGCACGAGGGCGCGGCCGTCGCGGTCGAGGGCGAAGCCCTGGGCGCGCTGGGAGCTCTGGGAGCGGGCGAGCGCGGCCCGTGCGTGGTTCTCGGCCTCGTGCGCCGTGCGGCCCATGCCGATGCCGACCTCGATGGCGAGGCCGAGTTCCTCGCGGACGCGTTCGACGAACGGCGGCGTCCGGAACCCCTCGGTGGACGTGGTGACCGACCCCCGCGTCGCGATGACGAGGTAGCTGTGGTCGTCCACCGGCCAGACGGAGGCGTTCATCCGGTGCGCCTCCTGGAGGAGGACGCGGTGCAGGGCGAGTTTCAGCTCGTCGCGCCAGTAGCGGGGGGTGACGCGGCGGGGCGTCTCGCGCAGGGTCGGGACGTCGACGAGCACGACGACGAGCTGCGACTCCTCCAGCCGGTGGTGGGCGCCGAGCAGCGCCGCCGTCTGCAGGGAGCTGCGGATCGCCGCGCCGGTCGGGCGGACCCTGATCGTCGGGACGCCCGCCATCTCCATCCGCTCGGCGGTGGCGTGTACGCAGGTCATCGCGACGGTCGTCGCGCCGCGCCGCCACAGCCGCTCGTGGAACGCGGCGAGCGTGCCGGGCCCTGCCGCCTCCTCGCGCAGATGGACCTGCTCGGTGCCGAGGCTGATCTCGGAGTACGCCTCCTCGACCTCGGCGCGGCCGAGCACGTCGATGCTGACCCTGGACGGGTCGAAGCGCTCGTCGAGTGAGGCCCGCAGTAACGCGCCCTGCAACGCGGCGCCGTTCAGCGGGACATAGGTGGCGGGCATGGTGAGGACGCCCGCCTTACGCGCGAAGTCGTACGGGACGGGACTGGCGAAAAGGCACACGTCCACGCCCGATCCCAGCCGCACGACCTTGTCGGCGGCCTCCTGCTCGTCGCGGTAGGCGGCGGCCACCAGCCGGCTTGGTACCGGCGTGGGGCCGTGGCCCATCAGCATGACCCGTTCGACCAGGTCATGGGGGCCCACGACGCCGATCGTGAGGTCGGGGGTGACCGACCCCGTTCGTGCGGCCGTCATCGATGATCGCTCGCTTCCGGTCCATCCTCTCGGCGGGGGTCCGGCCCCGACCACGCGTTCGCGCACGCTCCGCCCAACCGTTGACTCATGGCATGTCGCCCCTGCCTTCCGACCCAGCACCGCTGTTCCCTTGACACATGCTTCGTGGGCAGATCGGATCGAGGCGACGTTGTGTGACGCTCAGACCCGAAATCGAATCAAGAGTGCGGCGAAAAAGTAACCTACGGGACCCCCTGGTCAGTAATTTGTCACCATTCGGCCAGCCTTGATCCTGCATCTTCGGTCGTCCGAAGTTGAAAAACAAGACCCGAAATCAGCCGAGGACGCCCGATCTGACGCTGTTGCGCACAGGGAAGACCCGTACGGTGCGGGTTTGGTTTACGCAAGGCCGAAACCCGTCCGTCCCGATGCCGATCGGGCCGGAAAGACGAGTGATCCGTTACGGCCGGGCGCGATGTCAGATGCGGTGATTTTCTACCGGGTTACGGTCCGCCCGAACGGGACCGTTCCATAGTTTTCTTCCCAGCTCAGTGCGCCGCTGATCATGGCGCCGGGGCCCGACCGGCCAGCGGTGTGTGATCACGTGATCACACACCGCTGGGTATTTCTCGGACGAGCGTTACACGATCCGTCAGGTGCTACTCGGGAGTTGGTCAGGATTGGGCCACATTCGGCCGATCCGGCTCTCGGGGCCCGCGCGGCCGCCGGT
>JBOHBY010001172.1:0-1628 GCA_050698635.1 Spirillospora sp. | reverse complement strand
ACGCCCGGATGATCAGGGCCATGGTCGACATCTTCACCATCGTGGTCGGACGCGACCGAGCTGCACAAGCGGCTCGCGTACGTGCCCGGCGACGTGACGCTGTGGCCGAACCTGTCCGGCGGCGAGGTCATCGACCTGCTCGGCCGGATGCGCGGCGGGACGAACGAACGCCGCAAGGCCGAGCTGCTCGACCGCTTCGAGCTGGACCCGCGCAAGAAGGGCCGCGCCTACTCCAAGGGCAACCGGCAGAAGGTCGGGCTGGTCGCCGCGCTCGCGTCCGACGCCGAACTGCTGCTGCTGGACGAGCCGACCTCCGGCCTGGACCCCCTCATGGAGGAGGTGTTCCAGGAGTGCATCCGCGAGGAGCGCGGCGACGGGCGGACCGTGCTGCTGTCCAGCCACATCCTGTCCGAGGTCGAGGCGCTCTGCGACCGGGTGACGATCATCCGCAACGGCGCCGCCGTCGAGACCGGCACGCTGGACGAGCTGCGCCACCTGACCCGCACCTCGATCCAGGCGGAGCTGGCCGCCCCGCCCGACGGCCTCCCGCTGCCCGGCGCCCATGACATCCACATCGACGGCACGACCATCAAGTTCGAGGTCGACACCCCGCGCCTGGACGAGGCGCTGCGCCAGCTCACCGAGATCGGCGTGCGGAGCCTGACGAGCCGTCCGCCGACGCTGGAGGAGCTGTTCCTGCGTCACTACAAGGAAGAGCTGGAGGAGGTCACCCGATGAGCGCGCTAGTCGGAACGGGCGGGCTCGTCCGGCTGATCCTGCGCCGCGACCGGGTCCTGCTCCCCACCTGGGTGATCGCGTTCACCGTCCTCCCGATGGGCTTCGTCGGGGCCACCGACAGCCTCTACCCGGACGCGGCCGACCGGCTCAACTACGCGAACACGACCGGCACCAACCCGACGTTCCTCGCCCTGTACGGGCCGATGTACGACACCAGCCTCGGCAGCATCATCGCGCAGCGCTCCGGGTTCATCCCGGTCGTGATCGGGCTGATCAGCGCGCTGATGGTCGTCCGGCACACCCGCACCGAGGAGGAGGCCGGGCGCCGCGAGCTGCTCGGCGCCACGGTCACCGGCCGGGGCGCGGGCCTGGCCGCCGCGCTGATCGTGACGATGGCGGCGAACCTCGTCCTCGCCGTGCTGCTCACCGCCGGGCTCGCGTCCCAGGACCTCCCGTTCGCGGGCTCGCTGGCCCTCGGCCTCCAGTTCGCCGCCGCCGGGTGCCTGTTCGCGGCGGTCGCGGGCGTCACCGCGCAGCTCAGCGAGGGCGCGGGCGCCGCACGCGGGCTCGCGCTCGGCGCGCTCGGCGCCGTGTTCGCGATCCGGATGTCCGCCGACGTCGGCGGCAAGGACAACGGCCTGTCGTGGCTGGGCTGGGTGTCGCCGTTCGGCTGGACGAACCGGCTGCGCGCCTACGGCGGGGAACGCTGGTGGACGCTCCTGCTGGTCGTGGCGCTGATCGCCGTCCTGGTGGCCGCCGCCGCCGCACTCCAGGCACGCCGCGACGTGGGCGCGGGCATCCTGCCGCCGAAGCTCGGGCCCGCCGCCGGGTCGGCGCGGCTGTCGGGGTCGTTCGGCCTCGGGTGGCGCCTCCAGAGCCGTCCCCTGTAC
>JBOHBY010001171.1:0-2294 GCA_050698635.1 Spirillospora sp. | reverse complement strand
GGCGGTGTCGGCGCCGGGGGCACGGGCCTGGCCGCGGCCGCCGACATCCCGGTCGGCGGCGGCAAGGTCTTCGAGGACGCCAAGGTCGTGGTGTGCCAGCCGACCCAGGGCGAGTTCAAGGCGTTCTCGGCCACCTGCACACACCGCGGCTGCGCCGTCGGCTCGGTGTCGGGCGGCACGATCAACTGCCACTGCCACGGCAGCAAGTTCAAGATCACCGATGGCTCGGTCGCCAACCCGCCCGCGGACAAGCCGCTGGAGGAGAAGAAGGTCAGCGTGAAGGGCGGCCAGATCATGCTCGCCTGACCGCCACCGCCTCTCCCCGCCGGGCCGCACCGTCGCGAGCGGCCCGGCGGGCGCGGCCCGGCGACGGCGGGAGGACGGCGTGTCGGAGGAGAGCACTAGGCTTCTGAGCGTGGCAGACCCGGCGACCTACCGACCCGCATCCGGCTCCATCCCCGAGTCACCCGGGGTGTACCGGTTCCGGGACGAGCACGGCCGGGTGATCTACGTCGGCAAGGCCAAGAGCCTGCGCCAGCGCCTGAACTCCTACTTCGCCGACTTCTCGGCCCTGCATCCGCGCACGCAGACGATGGTGCGGACCGCCGCGAAGGTCGACTGGACGGTCGTCTCCACCGAGGTCGAGGCGCTCCAGCTGGAGTACTCCTGGATCAAGGAGTTCGATCCGCGGTTCAACGTCCGTTACCGCGACGACAAGTCGTATCCCTACCTCGCCGTCACGCTGAACGAGGACTTCCCGAGGGTGATGGTGATGCGAGGCGCCAAGCGCAAAGGCGTGCGCTACTTCGGGCCGTACTCCCACGCGTGGGCGATCCGGGAGACGGTCGACCAGCTGCTGCGCGTGTTCCCCGTCCGGACGTGCAGCGCCGGGGTGTTCAAGCGGCAGCACCAGCTCGACCGCCCCTGCCTGCTCGGCTACATCGGCAAGTGCTCGGCGCCGTGCGTCGGCCGCGTCACGCCGGACGAGCACCGCCTCCTCGCCGAAGACTTCTGCGACTTCATGGCCGGGCACACCACCCGGTTCATCAAGCGCATCGAACGCGACATGCGCGAGGCCGCCGCGTCCCAGGAGTACGAGCGCGCCGCCCGGCTCCGCGACGACGTCCGCGCGCTGGAGCGGGCGCTGGAGAAGCAGGCCGTCGTCCTGCCCGACCGCACCGACTGCGACATGATCGCCTTCGCCGAGGACGAGCTTGAGGCGGCCGTCCAGGTCTTCTACGTGCGCGGCGGCCGGATCCGCGGGCAGCGCGGCTGGGTCGTCGACAAGGTCGAGGACGTCACCACGGCCGACCTCGTCGAGCACTTCCTCATCCAGATCTACAGCGAGAGCGAATCGGTGCCGCGGGAGGTGCTCGTCCCGGCCCTGCCGCCCGAGGAGGACGCGATGGCCGAGCTGCTGTCGGAGCAGCGCGACGGGCCCGTCCGGCTCCGCGTCCCGCAGCGCGGCGACAAGAAGGCGCTGCTGGAGACGGTCGCGCGCAACGCGCACGAGGCGCTCAAGCAGCACAAGACGCGCCGCGCGTCCGACCTGACCACCCGCAGCCGCGCGCTCCAGGAGATCCAGGACGCGCTGGAGCTCGACGACGCGCCCCTGCGCGTCGAGTGCTACGACGTGTCCAATCTCCAGGGCACGAACGTGGTCGCGTCGATGGTCGTGTTCGAGGACGGCCTGGCCCGCAAGAGCGAGTACCGCCGGTTCACGATCAAGGCCGTCGAGGGGCAGGACGACGTCCGCTCCATCCACGAGGTCATCACCCGCCGCTTCAAGCGCTACCTCGCCGAGAGCGAGAAGATGGGCGAGCTCGACCACCTCGGAGATCCTGACGACGAGGGCGCGCACCAGCCGATCGACCCGGAGACCGGCAGGCCGCGCAAGTTCGCCTACCCGCCCAACCTCGTCATCGTCGACGGCGGCCCGCCGCAGGTCGCCGCCGCGCAGCGGGCCCTGGACGAGCTCGGCGTCGACGACATCGCGGTCTGCGGCATCGCCAAGCGGCTGGAGGAGATCTGGCTGCCCGGCGAGGCCGACCCGGTGATCCTGCCGCGCAACAGCGAGGGCATGTTCCTCGTCCAGCGGGTCCGCGACGAGGCGCACCGGTTCGCCATCACCTTCCACCGGCAGCGGCGATCCAGGTCCATGACGGTCAGCGAACTCGATAACGTTCCGGGTCTGGGCCCGGCGCGGCGCGCGGCGCTGCTGAAACACTTCGGCTCGCTGAAGCGGCTGAAGGACGCGACGCCCGAGCAGGTCGCCGAGGTCCCGGGGATCGGGA
>JBOHBY010001170.1:0-3692 GCA_050698635.1 Spirillospora sp. | reverse complement strand
ACGTTGGTGAGCGCCTCCTGGACGATGCGGAACGCGGCCAGGTCGACACCGGGTGATAGCGGCCGCTGTTCCCCGTCGACCGTGACGGTGGCGTGCAGCCCGGCGGAGCCGAAGGCGGTGACGAGCTCGTCGAGCCGGGACAGCCCGGGGGACGGCTCCAGCGACTCGGGATCGTCGGTGCTGCGCAGGAGGCCGACGGCGGCCTGGAGCTCGCGCAGCGCCGAGGACGTCGTGCGGCCCAGCTCGTCGAGGATCGTCCCGGCCTGCTCGGGGTCGGTGCGGACGATGTGCGCGGCGGTGCCCGCCTGGGCGTTGGCGAGGGCCATGTGGTGGGCGACGACGTCGTGCAGCTCGCGGGCGATGCGGACGCGTTCCTCGGCGACGCGGCGCCTGGCCTCGTCCTCGCGGGTGCGTTCGGCGTGCTCGGCGCGGGCGTGGACGGCGTCCAGGTAGGCGCGCCTGCCCTGGACCGCCGCGCCCGAGACGAGCGCCACGATGATCCAGAACGCGGGGGCGAACGTCGCGATCTGCTGCTCCTCGTCCACCTCCACGGACCACTGCGCCGCGACGACGAACACGACGATGGCGATCACGCCGTACACGCGCGCGACCCGCTCGGGGGTGCGGACGCCCAGCGCGTAGAACGCGACGATGAGCGGGAACATGTACTTGTGGTGGATCGGATAGCCCGTCGCGCCGGTGACGACGGTGCAGAAGACGACGAACGCGGCGACGGCGCCGGGGTGGCGGCCGCGCCACACCAGGGCGAGGCAGGCGGCGGTCGCGGGGAGCGTCCCCGGCCACCAGCCCGCGTCGTTGTCGACGTACTGCCCGATGGTGATCAGGTACACCACCAGCAGGAAGCCCGTCTCGGCGATGCGGGGGTGACCCTCGACGAACCGCCGCCACGCAGTGATCATGATTCCTCTCCTGGATGCCCTGTACCCCATGGTGGGGCACGGATCGGTGAGGGCCGTCCGTGCGGCGCGCGGACGGCCCTCCTCTGCATCAGTCAGGCGTGCGTCAGGTCAGACGTTCGCCGTGCGCGACTCGGGGTGGTCGGGGACCGTCCTGAGCGGCGGCGGAACCCGGTCGCGCAGCGACTCGCCCTCGACGTCGACGCGCGGCAGCAGCCGGTCCAGCCAGCGCGGCAGCCACCAGGCCCGCCTGCCGAGCAGGGCGAGGACGGCGGGCACGATCACCATCCGCACGATGACGGCGTCGAACAGCACGGCGACGGCGAGCCCGAAGCCGACCATCTTGATCATCATTCCGGCGCCGGTCATGAACCCGGCGAACACCGACATCATGATCAGCGACGCGGCCAGCACGATCCGGCCGCTGTGCCGGAACCCGGTGACGATGGCCTGGCCGGGCGACTCCCCGTGGACGTGCGCCTCGCGCATCCGGGAGACCATGAAGACCTGGTAGTCCATGGCCAGCCCGAAGCTGATCCCGACCAGGAAGATCGGCAGGATGCTCATGATCGGTCCTGGCTGGTCGACGCCGAAGATCCCGGCTCCGTGGCCGTTCTGGAAGACCGTGACGAGCGCGCCGAACGCCGCGCCGATCGACAGCAGGTAGCCGAGCGCGGCCTTGAGCGGCACCAGCACGGAACGGAACACCAGCAGCAGGAGCAGGAACGCCAGGCCGACGATGGTCGCGAGGTAGGGGATCAGCGCCTTCTGCATCTTCGCACCGACGTCGATGTTCAGCGCGGTGGTGCCCGTGACCTCGAACGTCGCCCCGGCGGCGGATTCGATCGCGGGCCGTCCGTCGCGGATGTCCCGCACGAGCTCCTTCGTCTTCTCGCTGGTCGGTGCCGTGGACGGCGTCGCCGACAGGACCGCCGTCGTCCCGGCCTTGTCGAACTGGGGCGGGGAGACCGAGACGATGCCCTCGGTGCCTGCGATCTTCTTGGAGATCGTCGCGACGGCGGCCTTCGGGTCGTCGGCGCCTCCGGCGTCCACGACGAGGGTCAGCGGGCCGTTGAAGCCGGGGCCGAAGCCCGTGGCGAGCGCGTCGTAGGCGCGCCGCTCGCTGGTCGAGGTCGGCTTGGCCTCGTCCCCGGGCATGCCGAGCCGCATGCTCAGCGACGGGATCGCGATGGCGCCGAGCGCGGCGACGGCGACGAGCAGCACCGGCACCGGCCGCCGCAGGACGAACCGCGCCCAGCGCGCTCCGAGGCCCCCGGTCGCGGCGGCGCCGCGTCCGGCACGGCGGTTCTTGCGGGTCCGGCGCGACAGGACGGAGTTCGGCAGGAAACCGAGCAGCGCGGGAACCAGGGTCAGCGCGACGAGAACACCGACGACGACCGCCCCGGCGGCGCCCATTCCGAGCCGCGTGAGCATCGGGACACCGACCACCGACAGCCCGACCAGCGCGATCACGACGGTGAGCCCGGCGAACACGACCGCCGTCCCGGCGGTGCCCACGGCCACCCCGGCCGCCTCCCGGGGTTCGTGGCCCTTGCCGCGCTCCTCCCGGTAGCGGGACACGACGAACAGCGCATAGTCGATCGCGACCGCCACCCCGAGCATCATCGCCAGCTCACCCGTCGACGGGGACAGGTTGAAGACGTTCTGCAGCGCGGTGATCGACATGAGGCTGACGAACACCCCGATGATCGCGGTGACCAGCGACAAACCGGCGGCGGCCAGCGACCCGAAGGTGATCAGCAGGACGGCGGCGGCGACGCCGATGCCGAGGATCTCGCCGATCCCGCCCGCCGGGTCGGTCTCCAGCGCGGACCCGCCGACCTCGACGGTCAGCCCGGTGCCCTGCGCCTGCTTGACGGCGTCCCGGAGCTTGTCCTTGCTCGCCTCGGTGAGGTCGTCGGTCGTGACCCTGTAGGTGACCGTGGCGTACGCCGTGGACGCGTCCTTGCTCACCGCCCCCTCCTCGAAGGGGCTCTCCACGTCGGCGACCTGCGGTCCCTTGGCCACCTGCCCGACCAGCGCGTCGATCGGCGCCCGGTTCTCCGCCGCGGTGATCTTCTGGCCCTGCGGGGCGGTGAAGACGACCCGGGCGTCGGCGCCGTCGGCCGCGGCGCCGGGGAACTTCTCGTTGATGTGGTCGAACGCCTTCTGGGACTCGATCCCCGGCATCGTGAACGAGTCGGACGGCGCCTTGCCCGCGCTCTGCGAGCCGAGGAAGGCGACCGCGAGGGCGGCGAGCCACAGCAGCGCCACCAGATAGCGCCATCTGAAGGCTCCGCGCCCCAGCCGGTAAAGGAGGGTGGCCATGGAAAGTCTCCGTATCTGCTCGTGGGAACCCCACAAGACTCTCCGGGCGCACCCCCTCCGGTAATCCTGCGTGCCAAGGCTTTCCAGTACTGAAAAACGCGTACAGGCGGGTGCCTCCGGCCTGCGCCAGAAGGAGGAGGGAGCCTGCTCTCAGAGGAGGATCGACTCGATCGGGAGACTCGAATCCGCAGGCAGTTCGAGGGCGGACGGGGCGGCCCCGGCGGCGAGCAGCTCCGAGCCGAGGGCGGCGACCATGGCGCCGTTGTCGGTGCAGAGCTTCGGACGCGGGACGCGCAGCCGCACGCCCGCCTTCTCGCAGCGCTCGGCCGCGAGGGCCCGGAGCCGCGAGTTGGCCGCGACACCGCCGCCGATCAGCAGGTCGTGGACGCCGTTGTCCTTGCAGACCTTCAGGGCCTTCTGCGTCAGGACGTCCACGACGGCCTCCTG
>JBOHBY010001169.1:0-3724 GCA_050698635.1 Spirillospora sp. | reverse complement strand
GGGGGCGGTCAGGAGATGCCGCGGTCGCGCAGGATCCGCTCGATCTCGGCCATGTCGGAGTCGCCGCCGCCCGGCGCGGGCCCCTCCACGGCGCCCTTCGCCTTGCCGGATCGCTTGGCGGACTTGGGCTGGGCGTCCTTCTTACCCTCGGCGGCCTTCTTCCCGCCGCCAGTTCCGGCGGCGCGGCTCATCATGGCGCCGGAGGTCATGTAGAGCATCACGGCGAGCCCCGCCACGGCGACGCCCGCCCACTTCACCGGGCTGAAGGCGAGGTCGACGAAGAACTCGGTCACCCCGGTCATCGCGGCCGCGAGCGGCACCAGCGACAGCGCGGCACCGCGCAGGCCCACGCCCGCGCCGCGGCGCCGGAAGGCACCCCAGCTGATGACAAGCCCGAGCAGGGTCACCCCGAGGCTGATCGCGAATATGGCTGCGTCGCTCATGCCTGCTGCCCTCAATCCCTACGCTGATTCCCGCGCTTCGACCGCTACGCCAGCGCTCCCCTCCATCGTCACACGCCGGACACAGGTTCCGGTCCTCCCGGCGGACGGTTTGTCACGCGGAGGGTCTCCTCCTCCGGCGTGATCCGTCCCCTAGGGTCCACCCCGCAGGTATCAGCGGCCCCTGCCGCCACCGGGGCACCCGCCGCCACCCGTCCCGGCCCCGCCGCAGGTGGAATCCGGCAAATCCCCACAGATCAGGTCAACGTCCGGCAACGTTTGGGCGTCGGCCGGGTGGAGGTCCGCCGGAGAAGGCGGGGAGCGCGCGCAGGGTCTCCAGGCTCACCTCGCGCAGCGACGCGACCACCGTCCGTCCCGGCGCGGGCGGGATCGGCAGGAGGCTCGGGACCGCGACGGTGACGCAGCCCGCGGCCTCTCCCGCCGCGACGCCGTTCGGGGAGTCCTCCAGCACGACGCAGCGGCCCGGTTCGGCACCGAGCCGGGCGACGGCGGTCAGGTACGGCTCGGGGTCGGGTTTGGTGCGTTCCACCTCGTCGCCGGCGACGCTCAGCGCGAAGTGCCCGCGGCCGACCGCGTCCAGGACGGGCTCGATGAGGCGCCGGTGGCTGGAGGACACCAGCGCCGCGGTGACGCCCGCCGCGCGGATCTCGGCGAGCAGCTCCTTGGCGCCGGGCATCATCGGGACGAAGGCGCCGAGCCGCTCGGCCATGCCGTCCAGCATCCGCCGGCCGACCTCCTCGCGCGGGGCGTCGGCGCCGGTCAGCTCCAGCATGTAGTCGACGGCGATGGCGAGCGAGCCGCCGACGAGGTGCTTCTGGTGGGCGGGGGTCCACTCGCCGCCCAGCCACGCCATGACCTCCGACTCGACCTCGAGCCAGACGCGTTCGGAGTCGATGAGCAGGCCGTCCATGTCGAACAGCACGGCCTGCGGGCCGCCACGGGTCACGGGGTTCCTTTCATTGGACGGCGTGTGCAAAGAGACGGTGACGGACGGGTCATCTGACCGATACCGTGCCCCCAGCAACCTACTACCGGGTAAGGAACGGCATGAGCGCGTACCGCATCATCCTCGTCGGCACCGACGGCTCGGACTCCTCGTTCCGCGCGGTCGACCGGGCGGCGCAGCTGGCCGCCGCGACCGGCGCGACCCTGCTGCTCGCCACCGCCTACAGCCCCATGCCCGCGCGCGAGCGCGCCAGCGCCGCCGACCGGCTCGGGGACCTGGCCTACAAGGTGCAGGGGTCCACGCCCGCCGACGACGCGCTGCGCGCCGCGCGGGAGCGGGCCGTCGCCGCCGGGGCCGCCGACATCGACCAGGTCGCCGTCGAGGGCGACGCCGTCGACGTCATCTCCCGGCTGGCCGGGGACCGCGGCGCCGAGCTGGTCGTGATCGGCAACCGGGGGCTGAACAGCCTGGCCGGCCGCATCCTCGGGTCCGTCCCGGCGAACCTGTCGCACCGCTCCCCCTGTGACGTGCTGATCGTCCACACCACCGACGGTAAGTGACGGCGGGCCGCCGATATTCCGCCGTGTTATTCCGCCCGGGGCGTACAGGGCGGGCGTAGGGGCGCGGAAGGGTGGGGTACGTCACCGTCAGGACGTAGGCTGACAGCCACCGATCATGAGCGGGGCCCCGACCCCCGGGAATGACGGCCCCCGACGGTGACGCTGTACCTGGGCGTCGGAAGGAGGCAGCGCGTGGTCGAGCTGGAAAGTCTGCCCGAACTGGTCGATCCGGTGCTCGTGGCCGCCTTTGAGGGGTGGAACGACGCCGGGGAGGCAGCCAGCGGCGTCATCGCGCACCTGGAGGCCACCTGGGAGGCGGTGCCGATCGCCGAGCTCGACCCCGACGACTACTACGACTTCCAGGTCACCCGGCCGATCGTGGAGATGACCGACGGCGAGACCCGCGGCATCACCTGGCCGACCACCCGCGTGTCGTGGGCGCGGCTGCCGGGCGGCAAGGACGTCGTGCTGCTGCACGGCATCGAGCCGAACATGCGGTGGCGGTCGTTCTGCCGCGAGCTGATCGGGCTGATGCTGGAACTGGAGATCCGCAACGTCGTGCTGCTCGGCGCGCTGCTCGCCGACGCCCCGCACACGCGTCCGGTGCCGGTGACGGGGGCCGCGTCCGAGGCCGGGCTGGTCGGCACGCTCCACCTGGAGCCCGCCCGGTACGAGGGGCCGACCGGCATCCTCGGCGTACTGCAGGACGCGTGCGCCAAGGCCGATCTCGACACCGTGTCGCTGTGGGCGGCCGTCCCGCACTACGTCGCGCAGCCGCCGTCCCCGAAAGCGACCCTGGCGCTGCTGCGCCGCGTCGAGGACCTGCTGGACGTGACCGTCCCGCTCGGTGAGCTGCCCGAGGAGGCACGGGCCTGGGAGAACGGCGTCAACGAGCTCGCCGAGGAGGACTCCGAGGTCGCCGAGTACGTCCGGACGCTGGAGGAACAGAAGGACGCCACCGAGCTGCCCGAGGCGAGCGGCGACGCCATCGCCCGCGAGTTCGAGCGCTACCTCCGCCGCCGCGACCCGGGCTGACCGGGGTGACCGTCCCGCCGGGACGATGATCCACTCGCCCGGGGCACGGCGATACGGGCATTTCCGCCGATAGTGCGGCGCGTAACAGGCATTTCGCTGGTCCTTTGTAAGCTGGCGGGCCTACTCTGACGGGCAGCCCGCCCTGAACAGGACCGGACGAGAGGAAGCTCCCCGTTGCCGGACGCCCAGCCGCTGCGACCCCACGACCCGCCCCGCCTGGGCCGCTACGAGCTGCTCGGGCGGCTCGGCTCCGGCGCGCAGGGCACGGTCTACCTCGGCGCGGGCCCGGACGGCGAGCGCGTCGCCGTGAAGCTCCTGCGGGTCCAGTTCGACGACGACGCCACCGCGCGGGCCAGGTTCGTCCGGGAGGCGCAGGTCGCCAAGCAGGTCGCCCGGTTCTGCACCGCCCAGTTCCTGGACGCCGAGGTCGCCGGCGACAACCCGTACCTGGTCAGCGAGTACGTCCCCGGCGAGTCGCTGAGCCGCGTCGTCGCGCGGGACGGGCCGATGTCCGGCGGCGCGCTGGACCGGCTCGCCGTCAGCACCGCCAGCGCGCTGACCGCCATCCACCGCGCCGGGATCGTGCACCGCGACCTCAAGCCGCACAACGTCCTGCTCGGCCCGGACGGCCCCCGCGTGATCGACTTCGGGCTGTCGCGGGTGCTGGACGAGGCCAGCGCCGTCAGCAGCCGCGCCGTCGGCACCCCCGCGTACATGGCGCC
>JBOHBY010001168.1:0-10657 GCA_050698635.1 Spirillospora sp. | reverse complement strand
GGACCACGAAGAAGGACACGGACACGTCGGCGCTGCCGCCCCTGGTGGTCGCCGACGGTCCGGACGACGACGGCAAGGAGCCGGGCCCGCAGGGCAACGGGGTCGCGTCGTGGTGGCACCGCCGCCGGGCCGACCGTCCGGCGGGCGGCGCCCGCAAACCGCCCTGGATCCTGGCGATGGTGGGGATCGCCCTCCTGATCGGGATGCACTTCGTCGCGCCGCTGTCGGGCGGCGTGTACGCGTTCACCGACTGGGACGGCTTCAACACCGCCAAGTTCATCGGCTGGGACAACTTCCGCGAGATCATGGACTCGGAGGTCCAGCGCGGCGCGCTGCTCCACACGTTCGTGCTGGCGGGGTCGTATCTCGTCCTGGTGAACGCGGTCGGCCTGGGGCTGGCCCTCGCGCTGAACCGGACGCTGAAGTCCCGCAACTTCCTGCGCACGGTGTTCTTCGCGCCCGCGGTGCTCAGCCCGCTCGCCGTGTCCTACATCTGGCAGTACATGTTCACCTACGACGGCGCGATCAACCGGATGCTCGGCGGGATCGGGCTGGACGGCCTGCGCCACGAGTGGCTCGGCGACCCGTCCACGGCGATCTGGTGCGTGCTGGTCGTCATGGTCTGGCAGCACGCCGGCCAGGCGATGATCATCTATCTGGCCGGGCTGCAGGGCGTCGCCGACGAGCTGGAGGAGGCGGCGGTCATCGACGGGGCGCGGCTGTGGATGCGGCTGCGCCGGATCACGCTGCCGCTGCTCGCGCCCGCGTTCACGATCGTGTCCACGCTGATGCTGATCTCCGGGCTGCGGGTCTTCGACCAGGTGTTCGCGCTGACGAACGGCGGGCCCGTCTATTCGACCGAGACCCTCGCGACGCAGGTCTACCAGCAGACGTTCGTGGAGGGCAGGTTCGGGTTCGGCGCGTCCATCGCGATGGTGATGACCGTGCTGATCTCGGTTCTGGGAATCGCCAACATGATGTATCAGCGCAGCCGGGAAAGGCGGTTGTAAATGGGTGCCTTCCGGTACACGTCGCGGTCCTTCGTCCGCGAGGTCGTGATGATTCTGGCGGCGATGCTGTTCGCGATGCCGCTGTACTTTCTGATCGCCATCTCGCTCAAAACCGACCAGCAGCTCACGCTTGAGCCGCTGAAACCGCCGCTGGCCGACCCGAACTGGGGCAACTTCGCGGACGCGTGGTCCAGCGGCGGCACCACGGGCGGGATGGGCCGCGCGTTCCTCAACACCGTGATCATCACGGTCGGGAGCGTGGTGTGCCTGGTCCTGGTGTCGTCGCTGACGGCGTACGTGATCGCCAGGCGGACGTCCAGGGTCAGCAACGGCCTCTACGTGCTGTTCGTCATCGGGTTCATCATGCCGCTCACGCTCGGGCTGGTGCCGATCTACGTGGTGATGCGCAGCATGGGGCTGCTGGCGACCTACCACGGGATCATCATTCTGCACACGGCGGGCATCCTGCCCTTCGCGGTTTTCCTGTACGTGGGGTTCATCCGGGCGCTGCCCACGGAATACGAGGAGGCGGCGCAGGTCGACGGCGCCGGAATGTTCCGCACATTCTTCAAGGTGGTCATTCCGCTGCTGCGGCCGATCACCACGACGGTGGCGATGCTGTCCGGGCTGATCGTGTGGAACGACTTCTTTCTCGCGCTCATCTTCATGAGCGGCAGCTCGATCGGGACCCTGCCGATCGCGCTGAACTCGTTCGTCAATGAGAACTACACCCAGTGGAACCTTGTGTTCGCGGGGGCGACCATCGCCATTCTCCCCATGCTGGCTGTCTTCATCGTCGCGCAGCGCCAGTTCGTCAGGGGCCTGGCCGGCGGAATCCGAGGCTGAATATGGGAACCATCGACATTCGCGGGCTGGGCAAGGTGTACCCGGGCGGGACCCGGGCGCTCCGCGACCTCAATCTGGAGATCGCCGACGGCGAGTTCATGATCTTCGTCGGGCCTTCCGGCTGCGGCAAGACCACCGCGCTGCGCATGATCGCCGGGCTGGAGACGATCGAGGAGGGCGAGATCAGCATCGGCGGGACGGTCGTGAACCGGGTGGAGCCCCGCAAGCGCGACGTCGCCATGGTCTTCCAGAACTACGCCCTCTACCCGCACATGACCGTCTACGACAACATCGCCTTCCCGCTCCAGTGCGAGGGCAGGCGCAAGCAGGAGATCAAGGACAGGGTGGAGGAGGCCGCGCGCCTCCTCGGCCTCGGTGAGCTGCTGAAACGCAAGCCGCGCGCGCTGTCGGGCGGTCAGCGGCAGCGGGTGGCGATGGGGCGGGCCATCGTCCGCAAACCGCAGGCGTTCCTGCTGGACGAGCCCCTGTCGAACCTCGACGCGAAGCTGCGCATGCAGATGCGGGCCGAGCTGTCGACCGTCCAGCGGACGCTCGGCGTCACGACCGTCTACGTGACCCACGACCAGGTCGAGGCCATGACGATGGGCACCCGCATCGCCGTCATGCGCAACGGCCTGCTCCAGCAGGAGGGCACGCCTGAGCTGGTGTACGACCGGCCGAGCAACATGTTCGTCGCGACGTTCATCGGCTCGCCCGGCATGAACCTGCTGAACTGCCCGCTCGTCGCCGACGGTCCCGACGACCTGCGCTGCGTCGTCGGCGAGCAGCGGATTCCGGCGCCGAAGGAGCTGCACGAGGCGCTGGAACGCTTCGTCGGCTCGGAGGTCGTCGTCGGGATCCGTCCGGAGAAGCTCACCGACATGCCGTCGCACGCCAGGAACGGCGACGGTTCCCCCGCCGGACGGCTGCGCGGCGAGGTCACGGTCGTGGAGATGCTCGGGCACGAACGGCTCGTCCAGGTCGAGGTGCCCGGTGAGCCGGTCGCCGCCGACCCCGAGCTGGAGAACCTCCGGCGGCCCGCGGACGGCGGGAAGCCCATGGACGGCGGGAAGAACGAGCCGTCCGCGCCGGGCAAGGCCGTCATCTACGCGCGGTTCTCGCCGTCGTCCACGGTCAAGCCGCTGGAGACGGTCGACATCCCGGTGAACCCGTCCGACCTGCACTTCTTCGACCCCGAGACCGGTGAGGCGATCAGATGACGGACGACGGTTTCGAGGTCCTGGTCGCGGGCGGCGGGATCGCCGGGCTCACCGCCGGGCTGTTCGCCGCCCGCTCCGGCCGCCGGACGGGGCTGCTGCTCGGCGACGACATCGGCGGCGGGCACCTGCTCAGCGTCGGCAGGATCGAGGACTTTCCCGGCTTCCCCGAGGGGGTACCGGGCTTCGACCTGTGCCCGATGCTCCAGGAGCAGGCGCAGGACGCAGGCGTCGAGTTCGTCACGAGCGCGCTGAACGGCCTGACCGCGTCCGGCGACGGATGGACGGCCACGACCGGCGACGGCGAGAAACGCGCCGGTGCCGTCGTCGTCGCGACCGGCTCGGCGCTGCGCGAGCTGGACGTCCCCGGCGAGGCCGAGCTGCGCGGCCACGGCGTCTCCGACTGCGCGACCTGCGACGGGCCGCTGCACCGCGGCAACACCGTCGCCGTCGTCGGCGGCGGCGACTCCGCGCTGCTGGAAGCGCTGGAACTGACCAACCACGTCGGCAAGGTGCTGCTCCTGCATCGCGGCGAAAGCCTCGACGGCCAGCACACTTATGCGAGCCGCGTCATGGAGCACGCGTCGATCGAGGTGCGGTTCTCGACCGTCGTCGAGGAGGTCCTCGGCGACACGGTCGTCTCCGGCGTCCGTACCAAGGACACCGCCACAGGCGAGGCCACGGAGGAGAAGGTCACGGGCGTGTTCGTGTACGTGGGCCTGCGTCCGCGTACCGAGGTCCTACGTGAACTCCTCCCGCTGGACGGCGAAGGACGCGTCCCGACGGACGGTGCGATGCGCACCGTCCTGCCCGGCCTGTACGCCGCCGGCGACATCAGGACCGACTCGGCGGCGCAGGCGATCACGGCGGCGGGCGACGGCGCGACCGCCGCCGTGTCCGCGCACCGCTACCTCGCCGACCCCGCCCGCTCCTGGCCGGACCACCAGCAGTGACGAGAGGAACATCCGCATGACCATCAGCGTGTACGACCCGCGCGGGTACCCGCCCAAGGTGGAGGGACGTTCCCTCGCCCCCCGGCTGGACGGTCTCGACGGCAAGGTCGTCTACTTGGTGATCGCGCCGTTCGACAACACCGACGTGTTCATGGAGCGGCTCGCCGCCTGGTTCGGGCGCAACCGGCCCCGGGTCGAGACCCGGATCGTGGCCACCGAGGCGTTCGGGCAGGACTCCCCGGCGATGCGGGCGGAGATCGAGGCGGCCGGTGACGCGGCCGTCGTCGGTCTCGGCCTTTGAAGCACCTGCGCCCCGACGGTCGTCGGGATCGCGGCCGAGCTCGAACGCTCCGGGGTGCCCACCGTCGGCGTGCACTCCCGGCAGTTCCGCAGGATCGCCGCCAACGTCGCCAGGACGAAGGGCATGCCGCGCATGCGGCAGGCCTACCTTCCGGGCGCGATCTCCGGGCGGTCCGCGGACGAGCTCACCGGCTACATCGAGGGAACGGACGCCGTCAGCGGCCGCCCGTTCATGGACGAGCTGCTCGACGCGCTTGCCGGGCGGCTGGACGAGGAGGACCTCAAGGGCAGCTCCTACGAGCGGCCTAGGCAACAGCTCGTCGAGGCGGCCGACGAACCGTCCGCGCACGCCCTGTTCCTGGAGAACCGGTGGACGGACGGCCTGCCGATCGTCCTGCCGACCGAGGACAAGGTGCGGGAGATGCTCACCGGCACGTCCCGCCGCCCGGACGAGGTCGTCGGACGCCTCGCGCCCGCCAAGTTCCGGGAGCGGTGGGAGTTCACCGTCGAGAAGGTCGCCGTCAACGCGGTGATGGCCGGCGCCGGGCCCGAGCATTTCCCGATCATCCTGGCGATCGCGTCCGGCGGGGTCACGGCGCGGATGAGCAGCCTGACGTCGATGGCGGCGCTCGCGATCGTCAACGGCCCGATCAGGCTGGAGGCGGGGATGAACACCGGGATGGGCGCGATGGGCCCCTACAGCAGGGCCAACGCGACCATCGGCCGCGGCTTCGGGCTGCTGTCGCAGAACTTGCAGGGCGGGTCGGTGCCCGGCGAGACCTACATGGGCACGCTCGGCAACAACTACTCCTACACCGCCGCGTTCCCCGAGAACGAGGAGGACAGCCCGTGGGAGCCGCTGCACGTCCAGCACGGTTTCCGTCCGGACGAGAGCGCGGTCAGCCTCTTCCTCGGCGGCTGGTACACGATCTCCGGCGCGGCACCGCGCCGCAAGCACTGGAAGGAGATGCTGCGCGGCGCGCTGCGGGCGTGCGACCCGGCGTTCGCGCCGCTGGTGGTGATGGACCCGACGGCCGCGAACGACTTCGTCGAGGCCGGGTTCCCCGGTAAGGACGACGTCCGCGCGTGGCTGGCCCGCAACGGCCGGATGTCCGCCGACGAGTACTGGTCGAACGGGGTGGTCCGGGCGATCCTGCGTCCGCTGGCCCTGGCGGGCAAGGAGCCGCACGCCACGAAGTACAAGGCGTCCGGCGACGAGCCCGTCGAGATCTATGACGCGGGCGACATCAACATCGCGGTCATCGGCGGCGGGACGGCGAACGCGTCCAAGCTGATCGCCGCCCGCTACGAGACGACCGTCGCCGTCGACCCCTGGCGCTGAAAGGGGAACAGCCGTGATCGCCGAGCCTCCCTCCGTCCGGAGGCTCGGCGATCACGTGTTCCCAGAGTCAGCCGGACTCCCAGGGTCAGCCGGCGGTCGCGTCCCAGGCCTCGTCCATCGCCTTGAGGATGTCGTCGACGGTCCGGGTCTTGTTGTAGAGCCCGGCCATGGTCTTGTACGCGGCCTGCGCCGGGGCGTCGGACGGCCACATCGTGCTGGCGCCCAGGCTGTAGTGGCCCTGCTTGGCCAGCGGCTCCAGCGGCTTCAGGAAGTCGGGCAGCTCACCGCGCTGCATCTGCGCGGGGGAGAAGGAGCCGGTCGCCGTGGCGTACTGGTCGAGCCGCTGCGCCACGAAGTCGAGGAACTTGATCGTCTCCTTGACGTGCTTGCCCCGGCTGGCCGCCGACATCGCGCCGACCTCCAGCGGGAGCGTGCTGCCCTTGCGTCCCGGCACCGGGATCGCGGCCCACTTGCGCTTGGGGTTGCGCGCGGTGACGTAGGTCGACGCCGTCGACGGCCCGATCCCCATCGTGGCCTTGTTGCCCTTGATCTGGAGGTTCTTGCCCTCCTCGGTGGTGCGGCCGGCGCCGCCCGGGTAGTAGCAGTCCGCGTTGATCATGTCGACGACCTGCTGGAAGGTCTGCCGCCAGCCCGGCGTGGTCTGGAACTTGACCTGCCCGGCGACGCGCTTGTCGTCCCACTTCGGGTCGTCGGTGTAGACGTTGGCGGCGGAGAAGGACTGGAGCAGCATCCGGTTGCCGGCCGGGTCCGCGGCGCCCGGCACCAGCGCGTACTTGTCGTGCTTGCGGATCTCCCCGCACAGCTTCAGCAGATCGGCGAACGTCGCGGGCGGCTTCAGCCCCCACCCTTCGAGCTCGTCGACGGTGTAGTCCATGAACTGCGTGGACACGCCCGTGACCAGGGCGTAGACCTTGCCCTCGTAGGTGACGGTGGGTTTCAGCAGCTCCGGTACGCCGTTCATCCACGGCTTGGAGGTCACATCCTCCAGGCGGTGCGCCTTGGCGAGCTTGTAGAGCGGCAGCCCGGAGGCGCCGCCGCCCGATCCGGGCGAGACCCCGATGATGTCGGGCGGGTTCCCGGCCTGGATCTCGGTGGTCGTCGCCGGGCCGATCTTCGGCGCCGGCATGTACTGCACCGTCATCTTGATGCGCGGCGCGTTGGCGGCGTTGAACTCCTTGACGAGCGCGTCGAGCCCGGTCTTGACGGCCGGGGACGCGTACATCCGCAGCGACACCTCGCCCGAGCCGCCGCCGGAGCCGCCGCAGCCGGCGGCCAGCACCGTCAGCGCGGAGGCCCCGGCGACCCAGGCGAATCGCCTTCCGCGACCCCACCCGCCATTCCGTTTGCCTTTCATGGGTCCTGGTCCTCCTCTGTGCCGGTTGCCTCTCGGCCGGTTGCCTCTCGCGGGGGCGCACACCCTGCGCGGTCAGCTCATACGCGGTCAGCGCCACTCGTCGACGGACACGGTGCGGCCGGACAGCGACCGGTCGAGCCTGGTGCCGTTGGCCATGCCTTCGAGGACGCTCCACGCGGCGGCGCTCCGTCCGCCGACGACGACGACGTGGACGTCCTCGGGGACGTTGATCCGCACCTGCTCGTCGGGGGCGGCGGCCCGGTAGGTCGCCCAGGGCTCCTCGCCCGCCTCGGCCCGGTAGCCGAAGAACAGCTCCTGGAGGCCGCTGGCCCACCAGCGGCGCGCGGTCATCCGCCCGGTGTCGGAGATGAACTCGATGAGGTCCTCCTTGCGGGCGAAGCCCTGGTGCTCGACGAGGCTCTGCGCGGCCAGCGGGTCGAGCAGCACGACGATGCCGCCCGAGGCCCGGGTGGCGTTGAAGATCCGCCGGGCGGAGTGCTCGCGCCAGTCGTCCGCGATCCCGCCCGAGGTGATCATCGTCCGGACGCCGCGGAACACGGTGGCGGTGCTGTCGCCGGGCGCGAAGCCGTGCTGGACGTGGTACGGCTGCCAGGGGCTGTGCTCCTCGTTCTCGGCGAACGTGAGGTTGGTGAACGAGAACGGGTTCCCGAGCGACCCCATGTAGCTGATGCTGGGCGACGAGCCGCCCTGGAGGTTCTGCGAGCCGATGCCGTAGGCGCGTCCGATGGTGGCGTTGGCCCTGCTGTACGGGCCGAGCGCGCCGATCCCGGAGTTCATGCCGATCTCGTCGCGGACGGGCCCGTTGACGACGACGGCCTCCGACATCGACGAGATGCTGCTGTGCCGGGCCGAGTAGCCGCTGCCGAGCAGCGCCAGGATCACCGGGAAGTACTCCGGCGCGGCCCCGGCCATGACCGCGTTCACCGCGGCCTGCTCGACGGTGAACTCCCAGTAGTCGCGGGTGGACGCGGCGCGGAGCTTGCCGACCACCTCGCTCGGCGCGTGGCTGGTCCCGGCGAGCATCGCCGCGACACGTTCTTCGGTGGGCAGGACGATCGGCAGCTTGTCGGTCCAGCCGTTGTCCAGGAAGAGGGCGTGCAGGTCGTCCTCGGTGGCCGGTTCGAGCAGCCGCGACTTGGTCTGCTCGAACGTCGCGCCCGCCATGTCGGCGTCGTCGAGGGGCTTGGTCAGGCCGTCGAAGATGTCCCTGGCGAAGGCGTTGCCGGAGACGGGGTTGTCACCTTCGATGTAGGCGCGCAGCTCGTCCGCGGTGCGGCCGGGCACGGGGGACGGCACGAACGCGTGCCGCAGCGTGGGGATGCCGGCGAGCCTGCTGGTGGAGGCCACCAGCCGCGCGAAGGCGTCGGCGTGGACGGAGACGGTGGGGACGCGGTACTCGGACTCGAGCCGCGTGGCGTGGCCGGCGACCGCCGGCGCGCAGCCGCTTCAAAGACCGACGCCGAGGATCGCGGCGTCGCCCTCCTCCGCGATCCGCGCGTACAGCTCGGGCGCCGGGTCGAACGGCGTGGACAGGTGGGCGGTCACGGTCGTGATGTCCGGCCGGTGCTCCTGGAGCGACGCGCCGAGCTGGTCGATCAGGTCGCCGGAGTTCTCGAAGCCCGCGTCCACGAGGAACACGGTCTTGCCGTCCAGGCTGTCGGGCCGCGGCGCGAGCGACTTGCCGCCGACGACGGGCGCGTTGCCCTCGGGGCTGAGAACCGTGATCTTTCCGGCCATGACGGCATCTCTCCTGTGCTGAGGAATCGCCTGAGCAAAGTTCGTATCAAGAACATATGTACGCAAAGTGATTGTGCGCCGAGGTGTTGAGGTTGTCAACAGCTACGTTGACCTGACCTGAGAGTCAAGCTACGGTGCGGATCAAGAACACTTGTTTGTCATCCGAACGGACTGCCAGCTGCGATGAGCCGATGACCGCGCCCGAGACGACGCCCGACGTGAAGGCCGACGCGGTACCCGACGGCGTGGCGGCCAGGGGGCCGCACTTCGTCCAGTCCCTGGAGCGCGGACTCAACGTGATCAGGGCGTTCGACGCGACCACGCCGCGGCTGACGCTGAGCGAGGTCGCGCACGCCACCGGCCTCACCCGGGCCGCGGCGCGGCGGTTCCTGCTCACCCTCGCCGACCTCGGCTACGTGCGCAGCGACGGCCGCCGGTTCTCGCTGACGCCCCGCGTCCTACGCCTCGGCTACGCCTACCTGTCGTCGCTCTCGCTGCCCGAGGTCGCCGAACCGCACCTTGAGGCGCTGGTGGAGATGGTCCACGAGTCGTCGTCGGTGTCGGTGCTGGAGGGCGACGACATCGTCTACGTGGCGCGCATCCCGACCTCGCGGATCATGACGGTCGCGATCAGCGTCGGCACCCGGTTCCCGGCCTTCGCCACGTCCATGGGCCGGGTCCTGCTCGCCGACCTGCCCGAACCCGACCTGGACGAGCGCCTGGTCCGGGCCGCCAAGCACCCGCGCACCGCGCGGACCACCACCGACCCGGCCGCGCTGCGCCGCGAGATCGACCGCGCCCGCAGGCAGGGCTGGTCGCTGGTCGACCAGGAACTGGAGGACGGCCTGCGCTCGATCGCCGCGCCCATCAGGGACGCCTCGGGCCGGGTCGTGGCCGCCGCGAACATCTCCGCCGCGTCCAGCCGCACCCCCGCCGCGAGGATGCGCCGTGAGCTGCTGCCGCTGCTGCTGGACGCCACCGCCAAGATCGAGGCCGACCTGCGCGCCGCGAGCCGCTGACCAACCGACCCGCCCGGGAGGACGCCGACATGCACGTGATCGCCACCGCCGGGCATGTCGACCACGGCAAGTCCACGCTGGTCAACGCGCTGACCGGGATGGAGCCCGACCGGCTCGCCGAGGAGCGCCGCCGGCGGCTCACCATCGACCTCGGGTTCGCCTGGACGGACCTGCCCGGCGCGGGCGAGGTCGCGTTCGTCGACGTCCCCGGGCACGAGCGGTTCGTCGCCAACATGCTCGCCGGGGTGGGCCCGGTGCCCGCGGTGCTGTTCGTCGTCGCCGCCGACGAGGGCTGGATGCCGCAGAGCGCCGAGCACCTGGAGGCCCTCGACGCGCTCGGCGTGTCCCATGGCGTGCTCGTCGTGACCCGCGCCGACCTGGCCGACCCGGCGACGGCGATCGAGGAGGCGCGCGAGTGGATGGCCGACAGTTCGCTGCGCGACCTTCCGGCCGTCGCGGTCAGCGCGGTCACCGGGGACGGGCTGGACGACGTCCGCTCCGCCATCGCCGCCCTGGTCACCGACCTGCCCGCGCCGGACGGCGCCGCGCCCGTCCGGCTGTGGGCCGACCGGTCGTTCTCGATCCGCGGCGCCGGGACCGTCGTGACCGCCACGCTCGGCGCCGGAACGGTCCAGGTCGGTGATGAGCTGCTCAACACCGAGGGACGGTCCGTCCGGGTGCGCGGGATCGAGGCGCTGGGGGAGCCGCGCGACCGGGTGACCGCGACCGCGCGGGTCGCGCTGAACCTGCGCGGCGTCGACCGCGCCGACGTCCCGCGCGGGCTGCCGCTGCTCACCCCCGGCGCCTGGCGGATGGCGGGCTCCGCCGACGTGGAGC
>JBOHBY010001167.1:0-1852 GCA_050698635.1 Spirillospora sp. | reverse complement strand
CTCTCGCCGTCCGCCGTCGCGCCCCCCGGACGGCGGCTCACCCCGCATGTCATGGTCGCCGCGCCGTCCACGCTCCCGCCCGAGCTGGTCGCGAAGGTCCGCGGCGCCAAGAGCGTCAAGGGCGTCGAGGTCGTGGACGCCGTGCAGGGCATGGTCGCGGGCAAGCGGGTCGGGCTGATGGGCGTCGACCCGTCCACGTTCCGCAACTTCACGCCGAAGCCGACCGCGAAGTCGGACGCGCTGTGGCGCAACGTGGCCGCCGGTGACGTCGCGATCTCCTTCACCATGGGCAACGACGGCGGCGTGCAGCTCGGCAGCCAGGTGCCCGTCGGCGGCAAGCGGAGCCCGTCGCCACTGCGCGTCGGCGCGTACGCGACGATGGGCATCGGCGACGTCGACGCGGTCGTCTCGCACACCACCGCGCAGGCGCTCGGCATGCCGACCGCGAACGCGATGCTGATCAGCGTCCCGAAGACCGAGCCGAAGACGTTCATCAAGAAGCTCCGCAAGGTGCTGCCGAAGAACGCCAAGGCCGTCGCCGTCAACCCGGAGATCGACTACCCGGGGACGGGGACGGGCCAGGTGCCGAACGGGCAGGTCATGACGTCCAGGCAGGTGCGGACGGTGATCCAGGCCGCGTCCACCCGGCTCGGCTGGCCGTACGTGTGGGGCGGCGAGTCCGAGGGGGAGGGCGGCTACGACTGCTCGGGCCTCATGCTGTACGCCTTCGCCAAGGCCGGGATCAGGCTGCCGCGCGTCGCCGCCGACCAGGCCCGCGTCGGCTGGGTCATCCCCTACGGCAAGGCCAAGCCGGGCGACATGCTCATCTGGGCCAACGACCCGACCGCGCCCGGCTACATCTCCCACATCGCGCTCTACCTCGGCAAGGGCAAGATGCTGGCCGCGCCGCGTCGGGGCACCGTGGTGCAGGTCCAGAACGTCTACACGCGCAACATGCGCGGCGCCGTCCGGGTCAGCCCCAAGATCGCCAACGGTCTCGCGGGCTGAGCGGGCCCGGCGGCCCCGCCCCCCGGTCAGAGCGGGCAGCCGCGGCTGAGGAACTCCAGGTTGCGGTCCATGAGGACCGCCATGTCCTGGTCCTTCGGGCCGTCCATCCACTGGTACAGCGCCGCCTGCATGACGCCGAGGACCGCCCAGTTGAACGCCTGGATCTCGGGGTCGTCGCGGCGCCGTCCGGTCCGGTCGGCGAGCATCTCGGAGAGGACGGCGTGGGTGCCCTCCCGCATCGCCTCGAACGTGCGGGCGCGCAGGGCCGGGACGGAGGCGGTGAGCCGCAGCCGCGTCTCGATGACCCGCAGGTCCTCGGCCTGCATCACCGGGACGACCTCCCGGACCATGGCGCGCAGCGCGTCGATCGGGGACAGCTCGGGCGGCTGGACGCGGAACACCTCCGCCATGATCGGGTCGTACTCGTCGGTGACGACCACGTCCTCCTTGGTGGGGAAGTAGCGGAAGAACGTGCTCGGGGAGATCTCCGCCGCCGCCGCGATCTGCTCCACGGTCGTCTCGTCGTACCCCTGCTCGGTGAAGAGCCGGAGGGCGTGCTCCTGGATCGTCCGCCGGGTCTTCAGCTTCTTGCGCTCGCGCAGCGGGAGGCGGGCGAGCCGGTCCTGGAGCCGGTCGATCGCGTGTTCAGGGGACGACGTTCTCATGGGTCGATTCTGTGTCATTGGTGATGTCCTGCGCATCCTCGGCTTCACGGCCGGGTTGGAAGAGCCACAGCAGGGCGGCGGCGGCGAGCGCGCCGGCCCCGCAGGCGGCGAGCACGGCGTCCATGCCGTGGACGTAGGCGTCCCGCGCCGAGGCGAGCAGCCCGCCGTCGCCGAGACGG
>JBOHBY010001166.1:0-3297 GCA_050698635.1 Spirillospora sp. | reverse complement strand
GGGCAGCAGCGCGGCGAGCATGGCGGGCCATGCGCGGCGCGGGCGGAACGCGCGCCTGGTCGCGCGGTCGGCACTCCGGGACACGGAGGCTTGGGCCTGCCCCACCGTCCCCGGCCTTTGAGCGGGCGGTGCGGCGAAGGGGGCGTGGGGCGTGTCCGTCCAGGCGATCATCGGACGTGTGCCTCCCCTGGCCTTTGCCCGGCGTCCTGGCTCATGGGCCCCCGCCCCCCGCGCGGGTCGCCCCGCACCACCCGGTCGCTTCCGGGCACGCGGTCGCTCGCGCGCCGGCTGACGTCCGGATTCATGCTCGCGGACGTCCCACCGAACCGCCGTTTCGGGGAAAGAGCAGGTCAACGCCAGTTGACCCGGTCGGCCGGGGCTAGCCCTTGAACATCTCGCGCATCTTGCGGGCGGCGTCGCCGGGCTTCTTCTTCTGCGGCTGGGGCTTGTCCTTGGCGGACGCGGGCGGACGCTTCTCCTCGTCCTTCCCGGTCGTCTCGGACTTGGCCTTCTCCGGCTTCTCGTTCACGACGACTCCCCCGATGTCGTTTCACCGTCCTTCACATGCGTACCCCGTCTACCCCGGATAGAAGCGCACCTCAGGTCGGCCGACCTGTCCGTAGTGGGGACGGCGGCGGGCCAGGCCGTTCTCGGCGAGGTACTCGAGGTAGCGGCGGGCGGTGACGCGGGACACGCCGGTGAGGTCGGCGGCCGCGGCGGCGGACAGGCCGTCGGCGGCGCCGGCCAGCACCTCGGTGACGGCCTGGAGCGTCTCGCGGCTCATGCCCTTCGGCAGCGAGCGGTGGTCGGGGCTGCGGAGGGCGGCGAGCATGCCGTCCACGTCGGCCTGGCCGCTGACCTCGCCGGTGCCGACGGCCTGCTCCCTGAACCGCGCGTACGCGACGAGCTTGTCGCGCAACGACGCGAACGTGAACGGTTTCAGCAGGTACTGCACGACGCCGACCGACACCGCGGAGCGGATCACGGCGAGGTCCCGGGCGGAGGTGACGGCGATGACGTCCACGTCGCTGCCGCCGGCGCGCAGCGCGCGGCACACCTTGAGGCCGTGCGTGTCGGGCAGGTAGAAGTCGAGCAGGACGACGTCGACCGGCGTGCGTTCGCAGAAGCGCAGGGCGTCCGCGCCGGAGTGGACGACGCCGGCGACGGCGAACCCGGCGACGCGTTCGACGTAGGACCGGTGCGCCTCGGCGGCGACGGGATCGTCCTCGACGACGAGCACACGGATCATCGGGACTCCAGGGGAAGTCGGACGGTGAAGATGGCGCCGCCATCATGACCGACGTGGATGTCGCCGCGGTGGCGCCGGACGGCCTGCCCGACGAGGGCGAGGCCGAGGCCGTGGCCGACGGGGCCGCCGGACGTCTTGGTCGTCCAGCCGCGCCGGAACATCTCCGGTACGTCGTCGGGGTCGACGCCGGGGCCACTGTCGGCCACCTGGAGGACGAGTTCGCCGCCGTCCTTGCGGGCGCTGACGACGACGCGCGGCGAGCGGGCGGCGGCGCCCGAGAGGGCCGCGTCGACGGCGTTGTCGATGAGGTTGCCGAGGATCGTGACGAGGTCGCGGGGCTCCACGACGCCCTCGATGGCGGTGTCGTCGGTGACGACGAGCTCGACGCCGCGCTCCCCCGCCTCCGCGGACTTGCCGAGCAGCAGCGCGACCAGCACCGGCTCGCTCGCCGAGCCGACGACCCGGTCGGTGAGCCGCTGCGCGGTCGCGAGCTCCGCGGTGGCGAACTCGACGGCGTCGTCGGGACGGCCCAGCTCCACCAGCGACACCACCGTGTGCAGCCGGTTCGCGGCCTCGTGGGCCTGGGACCGCAGCGACTCGGCGAAGCCGCGGACGGTGTCGAGCTCGCCGGTCAGCCCCAGCAGCTCGGTGTGGTCGCGGAGGGTGACGACGTTGCCCATGGCACGGTCCCGCGACCGGACCGGCGCGGTGTTCACGACGAGGACGCGGGTGTCGCCGACGTGGATCTCGTCCGAGCGCGGCTCGGCGGACACGAAGGTGGCGACCAGCTCGTCGGGCAGCCCGAGCTTGTCGACCGGGCGCCCGCGCGGAACGTCGTCCAGGCCGAGCAGGTCGCGGGCGGCGTCGTTGCAGAGGACGATGCGTCCCGTCCGGTCCAGCAGGAGCAGGCCCTCGCGGACGGAGTGCAGGATCGCCTGGTAGTACTCGAACATCTCGCGCAGCTCGCCGGGCGCGGCGCCGCGGGTCTGCCGGCGCAGCCGCGCCGACACCAGATAGCTGCACCCGAGACCGGCGGCGAGGACGGCGGCGGCGACCGCGGCGAGCGACAGCAGCCGCTGCCGCAGCTCCGCCGAGATCACCCGGACCGTGATGCCGACCGAGACGAGCGCCACGACGCGGCGGTTCCCGTCGAACACCGGCGTGACGGCGCGGACGGACGGGCCGAGCGTGCCGGTGTAGGTCTCGGTGAACGTCCGTCCGGCGAGCGCGGGCGCGGTGTTGCCGACGAAGTGCCCGCCGATCCGGGCCGGGTTCGGGTGGGTGTAGCGGATGCCGTCCGGGCTCATGATCGTGATGAAGTCGACACCCGTGTCGCGGCGGACGCGTTCGGCGTACGGCTGCAGAAGGACGCTCGGGTTCGGCGTGGCGAGCGCGGCGGGGATGTTGTGCGCGTCGGCGATGCTCGCCGCGACCGCCTTGACCGTCTGCTGTGCGGCCTCGTCGGCGGCGCGCCCGGCGTCCAGGTAGGCGATGGTCGCACCGGCCGCCACCAGCAGTCCGACGATCGCGGCCTGCAGCACGAGCAGCTGCCGCGCCAGGCTCCAGTGGCCGGGCGCCGTCCAAGTGGGACGCCGCACTGTCGCACCTTTCGTCGCTCCACGCCGTGAACGAAATGTACACAAGCGTGACCCTCGTTACGGGACGGCGCATAGTCACGGGTGCACAGATCTCCGACTTCCCATAGCCACGCATCTGACCTGCGACCTCACTCCCAGTGCAGGCGTCCGCCGTGTGCATGCGCCCGCTCCACCCGGCGCATGGGCGCCTGCCAAGGCGCGGGCGCCCGTCCGCGAACCGCGGTCCCCCGCAACGCGGGACCGGACGGGCGCCGCTCCTTGCCTCACCAAGGGATGGCCAGGGTCGGCCTGAATCACCATGGATCAGCCGGACGGTATGTCAGGCGGTCTCCGGGCGCCGGCGGTGGCGCGGGCCTCCGGAGCGGCGCGAGGACGCGGCACGGAAGCGGATCACCGCCGGCAGGTCGGGCATGCCGACCGCGTGCCGGTACCGCTCGACCGGGCCCGCGC
>JBOHBY010001165.1:0-1911 GCA_050698635.1 Spirillospora sp. | reverse complement strand
GCTCAGTTCGACCGCCTCGCCCTGCGGACCAGCAGGTCGCGCAGCTCCCGCACGTGCCTGCGGCTCACCGGCAGCTCCGTGCCGCTGACGAGGACGGTGCAGCGCCCCGAGTCCAGCCGCAGCTCGGAGATCGCCGACAGCGCGACCAGGTGGCTGCGGTGCACCCGGACGAATCCCGCACCGCTCCAACGCTCGCTCAGCGCCGCCAGGGGGATGCGCACGAGATGGCTGCCGCCGGAGGTGTGCAGCCGCGCGTAGTCGCCCTGCGCCTCCACGTACAGCACCTCCGCGGGCGTGACGAACCGGGTGACGCCGCCCAGCTCGACGGGCATCGGCTCCGGTTCCGACGACGGTGACGGGCCCGGCTCGCCGTCGTCCTCCATCCATTCCTCGGTCGACTCGGTGACGCGCCTGATCGCCTCGTTCAGCCGCTCCGGCCGCACCGGCTTGAGGATGTAGTCCGTCGCCTTGATCTCGAACGCGTCGACGGCGTGGCCCTCGTACGCGGTGACGTAGACGATCTGCGGCGCGCGGGCGAACTGCGCCAGCACGCGGCCGAGGACGGTGCCGTCCAGGCCCGGCATGCGGATGTCGAGGAACACGGCGGCGATGGGGCGTCCGTCGGCGAGGGCGCGGTCGAGCTTGCGGAGCGCGGCGGCGCCGTCCCGCGCCGTGTGGATCTCGCCGATGCGCGAGTCGGCGCGCAGCAGGTGGACGAGGTCGTCGAGCGCGGGTGCTTCGTCATCCACCGCAAGGACACGTAGGCCCACCTCAAACCCCGCCCTTCGTGTGCCGCCCGCCACATTCCAGTAAAAGCGGGGCCACGAGTCAAGAGGTCAGACGGTTGTTACGTGCGGTGGCGTCCGCCGGATCGGTCAGGACGCGGTGACGCCCGGACTGTATTTCGGGACGCGGACGGTCACCTTCGTCCCGGCGCCCGGCCCGGTTTCGACGGCCAGACCGTACTCGTCGCCGTACACCTGGCGGAGCCGTCCGTCGACGTTCGCGAGGCCGATTCCGGCCGCGTCGCCGTCGTCGCCGAGCGGGCGCGCCTCCCCCGACAGCAGCCGCCGGACGTCGTCGGGCTCCATGCCGATGCCGTCGTCGTCCACGCTGATCACGCAGTCGGACCCGGCGTCCTCGGCGACGATCGTGATGAGGCCGGGCTCGGACCTGTCCTGGAGCCCGTGCCGGACGGCGTTCTCCACGAGCGGCTGCAAGCACAGGAACGGCACCGCGACCGGCAGCACCTCGGGCGCGATCCGCAGCGTCACCCGCAGCTGCTCGCCGAACCGGGCGCGTTGCAGCAGCAGATACCGGTCGATGGAGCGCAGCTCCTCCGCCAGCGTCGTGAAGTCGCCGTGCCGCCGGAACGAGTAGCGGGTGAACCCGGCGAACTCCAGCAGCAGCTCCCGCGCCCGCTCCGGATCCGACCGGACGAACGACGCGATCGTCGTCAGCGAGTTGTAGATGAAGTGCGGCGAGATCTGCGCCCGCAGCGCCCGCATCTCCGCCTCCATCAGCAGCGTCCGGGAATGGTCGAGCTCGGCCAGTTCGAGCTGCGCGTCCACCCACTGCGCGACCTCCTCGGCCGCGCGGATCAGCCCGGCGGGCACCTCCTCGCCGTAGGCGACGAGCGTCCCGACGACACGGTCGTCGGTGGCGAGCGGCACCGCGACGACCCGCCGGATCGGGCAGTCGAGCCGGTCGCAGACGACGTCGTGCACCTGGGTGCGTCCGCTCGCGAGCGTCGCCTCGGCGTGCCGGGGGCTTTCGTCCGCGTGGTGGTCGTGCTCGCCGTCCCAGGCGAGGAGGCGGCGGTCGCCGTCGGTGATCGCCAGCGCGGCGCAGCCGAGCAGCGCCCGCAGGTGCCGAGCCGCCTTCTGCGCGCCCTGCTCGGTCAGCCCGGCG
>JBOHBY010001164.1:0-6076 GCA_050698635.1 Spirillospora sp. | reverse complement strand
GGGCGCGGGCGCGGACACCGGTTCGGGCCCCGCGGCGGGCGCGGACACGGGCGCGGACACGGGCGCGGGCAGCGCGGAGAGCTCCAAGGACGCCGCGGACGCCGGCGAGGGCAAGGACGCCAAGGGGTCGAAGGACGCCGGGGCGGACGAGGACTGATCGGCGGGCCGGGCGTCCCGCCGTGTGGTGTGGGGCGTCCGGTCCGGGACGGGCCCGTCGTCGCGGGGTGGTGGTCGCCGCTCCGCGGTGGCGGGCCTGTCGTGTGTGCGGTGGTTGCGGTGTTCGGGGGGAAACGGTCGCGGGAGAGACTGCCAAGTCGGGTCTGTGCCGCATAGGGTCGGGGTGTGGACAGGCGCATCTTCGGGCTTGAGAACGAGTACGGCGTCACTTGCACCTTCCGGGGGCAGAGGCGGTTGTCACCGGACGAGGTGGCGCGCTATCTGTTCCGGCGGGTGGTGTCGTGGGGTCGTAGCAGCAACGTGTTCCTGCGCAACGGTGCGCGTTTGTACCTGGACGTGGGCAGCCACCCGGAGTACGCGACGCCGGAGTGCGACAGCGTCGTGGATCTGGTGACGCATGACAAGGCCGGTGAGCGGATCCTGGAGGGGCTGCTCGTGGACGCGGAGCGGCGTCTGCGGGAGGAGGGCATCGCCGGCGACATCTACCTGTTCAAGAACAACACCGACTCGGCGGGGAACTCCTATGGCTGCCATGAGAACTATCTCGTGGGGCGGCATGGCGAGTTCGGGCGTCTGGCGGACGTGCTGATCCCGTATCTGGTGACGCGGCAGATCATCTGTGGTGCGGGGAAGGTGCTGCAGACGCCGCGCGGGGCGGTGTACTGCGTGTCGCAGCGGGCGGAGCACATCTGGGAGGGCGTGTCGTCGGCGACGACGCGGTCGCGTCCGATCATCAACACGCGTGACGAGCCGCACGCGGACGCGGAGCGGTTCCGGCGGCTGCATGTGATCGTCGGTGACTCGAACATGAGCGAGACGACGATGCTGCTGAAGGTGGGCGCGACGGATCTCGTCCTGCGGATGGTCGAGGCGGGCGTGGTGATGCGTGATCTGACGCTGAAGAACCCGATCCGGGCGATCCGTGAGGTCAGCCATGACATGACGGGCCGCAGGAAGGTGCGGCTGGCGAACGGCCGTGAGGCGAGTTCGCTGGAGATCCAGAAGGAGTATTTCGGGAAGGCACGCGATTTCGTGGACGCGCGCGGCGGGGACGCGACGTCGAAGCGGGTGCTGGAGTTGTGGGAGCGGACGTTGCGGGCGGTGGAGACGGGCGACCTGGATCTGGTGTCGCGTGAGATCGACTGGGTGGCGAAGTACAAGCTGATCGAGCGGTATCGGCGGAAGTACGATCTGCCGTTGTCGTCGCCGCGTGTGGCGCAGCTGGATCTGACGTATCACGACGTCCATCGGGACCGGGGGTTGTACTACCTGCTGGAGAAGCGGGGGGCGGTAGACCGGGTGTCGCGGGATCTGGACATTTTCGAGGCGAAGTCGGTGCCGCCGCAGACGACGCGTGCGCGGCTGCGGGGTGAGTTCATCCGGAAGGCCCAGGAGAAGCGGCGCGATTTCACGGTCGACTGGGTGCATCTGAAGTTGAACGATCAGGCGCAGCGGACGGTGTTGTGCAAGGACCCGTTCAGGTCGGTGGACGAGCGGGTCGACAAGCTGATCGCCGGTATGTGACGGGTTTTCCGGGGGTCTTGTCAACGGGGGCTACCGGCCGGTACCAGGGGCGGTAGGGTGAGCGCGCAGTAGCGTGGCCGGGCCCTTTGAAGGATTTCTGTATGCGTCGTGTTGGTCCTCGTGTTCGTCGGTTTCGTCGTGGTGGTCGTTTTCGGCTTGTGCCGGTGGTGGTCGTTTTCGCCGTGCCGTCGGTGTTGTCGGCGGCGTGTTCGGGTGGCGGCGATGACCTGGACGTGACGGTGCGGGGCGATTTCGGGAAGCTGCCGGTAGTGGAGTTCCCGAAGGGCGCGCCGGCGGATTCTTTCGCGGTGAAGACGCTGGCGAAGGGGAAGGGGTCGGCGGCGGTCAAGGGTGATCTGGTGGTGGCGGATTATGTGGGTTACCGGTGGAACGGCGGCGGGCGCAAGCTGCTGGCGGACAGTTACGCGAAGGGGCGGCCGGGGGCGTTTCCGACGGGGCAGCTGGTGCCGGGGCTGACGAAGGCGCTGGTGGGGTCGCGTCCGGGGGCGCGGGTGGTGGCGCGGATTCCGCCGGAGGACGGCTTCGGTGCGAAGGGCGATCCGAAGAACCGGGTGGAGGCGGGCGACACGCTCGTGTACGTGCTGGACGTCCGCGCGGTGTATTCGAAGGCGGCGGGCCCGCACGGGGTGAAGCAGGCGCCGTTGGCCGATCCGGGGTTGCCGAGGGTGGGGGAGGCGGCGCCGGGGCGGGCCCCGGCGGTGACGGTGCCGCGCGCGGTGCCGCCGAAGCGGTTGCAGGTGCGGACGCTGGTGCGGGGGGACGGCCCGGCGGTGCGCGAGGGGCAGTTGCTGGCGTTGCAGTACGCGGGGTTTTTCTGGCGGGACGGTAAGGGGTTCAACTCGTCGTGGTCGGCGGGGCATCCGTACGGGCTGCTGATCGGCACCGGTCAGGTGATCAAGGGGTGGGATCAGGGGCTGGTCGGCCAGCGGGTGGGGAGCCGGGTGCTGCTGGTGGTGCCGCCGTCGCTGGGGTACGGGCCGAAGGGCCTGGCGCGGTTCGGGATCAAGGGAAACGACACGCTGGTGTTCGTCGTGGACCTGCTCGGCGCGCACTGAGGTCTTCTATTCCGGGTTCTCGTTGTTCTTAGAATGGTCGTGTGGAGGACATCGACGCGATCGCGCTGCTGCAGGATCCGGTGCGGCGGCGGCTGTACGAGTTCGTGGCCGCGCAGGGCCGTGACGTGGGGCGCAACGAGGCGGCGGAGGCCGCCGGGGTCGCGCGGACGCTCGCGGCGTTCCACCTGGACAGGCTGGTGGACGCGGGGCTGCTGGAGGTGGGTAGCAGGCGGCTGACGGGCCGTTCGGGGCCGGGCGCTGGACGTCCGGCGAAGGTGTACCGGCCGTCGGCGGCGGAGTGGGCGGTGTCGGTTCCCGCGCGCGACTACCGGACGGCGGCGGGTCTGCTGGCGGAGGCGGCGGAGGCGGCGGGCCTGGACATGGAGGTGCAGGACGCGGCGCGCCGCCAGGGCAGGGCGTTGCGCGGCCCGTCCGGGGTGTGCGGCGGCCTGGACGACGTCGTGGAGGTGCTGGCGGCGCGCGGCTACGAACCCGTCCGAGAAGGGGACGGCGCGGACGGTGCGGACGGCGCGGACGGCGCGGACGGCGCGGGCGGCGCGGGAAACCGCGTGGTGGTGCGGATGCGGAACTGTCCGTTCCATGCGGTCGCGGAGCAGTTCCCGCCGCTGGTGTGCGGGTTGAATCTCGCGCTGCTGGAGGGCCTGGTGGAGGGTTCGGACGTGCGGGTGCGGATGGATCCGCGGCGGGGCTGGTGCTGCGTCGCGGCCGAACCGTCCGAAAATTCTAAAAACAATGAAGATTGACATAGAAGCGGGCGGCGTGCTGGACTGGCGCCCATGACCGATCACGCGCCGTCCCGGTACCACCTGGCCCAGTTCAACGTGGGCACGCTCCGCGCCCCCCTTGACGACCCGCTGCTGGCGGAGTTCGTCGCGCAGCTCGATCCCGTCAACGCGCTCGCCGATGCCGCGCCCGGGTTCGTGTGGCGGCTGATCGAGGAGGGGGAGGCCGACGCCACCGGCATGCGTCCCGCCGGCGCGGACGTGATCATCAACTACTCGGTGTGGGAGTCGTCGGAGTCGCTGTGGGACTTCGTCTACCGCAGCGCCCACCTGGAGACGATGCGGCGGCGGCGGGAGTGGTTCCAGCGGCACGTCGAGGCGCATCTGGTCATGTGGTGGATCCCGGCGGGCCACGTCCCGACGGTCGGGGAGGCCCTGGAGCGCCTCGCCCTGATCCGCGAGCACGGCCCGTCGCCCCGGGCGTTCACCTTCAACTCGTCCTTCACCGCCGAGGAGGCCGAGCAGGCGGAGACCGCGCGGGAGGAGGCCGAGCAGGCGGAGGTCGCGCAGGCGGGGGCCGCGACCGCGTCCTGAGGGATCAGGCGAGGAGGGCTGCGGTGTGGCGGCCGGCGGCCGCGGCGGTGAGGAAGTAGGCGAGGTCGTCGTCCAGCCGGCGGCCCATGGTGGACAGCCGGACGCCCCAGTCCTTCTCGGCGGCCCTGAGCACGTCGGTCAGCCCGTCGACGGGGACGGGCACGAGCCGGTGCCGGTCGCCGAGCGGCGCGGCGCCCGCGGTGACGCGGGCGCCGAACTCGCCGCCGAGCTCGGGGACGGGGATGTCGGCGGGAGCGAGCGCCACGCGCCCGTAGGCGGTGAGGGAGTGGTGCGAGACGCCGATGTGGCGTTCGCGCTTGTCGCCCTCGGAGACGCGCAGCGACCCGACGGGCCGTCCGCCGAGGACGGACGCCGCGTTGACCGCCTCACCGGCCGTGACGCCCGAGAAACCCCATGTGGTGCCCGTCCCGAGGTTGCCGGGCCCCTGGGCGAGGACGGCGACGTCGGCGTCCAGGACGAGCCGCGCCGCGAGCAGCCCCGTGTGAACGGTCACGGCCTCCAGGTCGCCCCCGAACGCCTGTCCGACCGTGACGGTGGCAGCGAGCGCCCCGGCGTCCTTCAACCGCGCGATGGACATGGAGAACCAGGACGGCAGCGCGCCGCCGTCCGGCATGACGTACACCACCCGCGTGGACGGCCGTCCGGCCAGGAGCGCGGCCAGGATCGGTGGCAGCGCCGAGTGCAGGTCCGCGACGATCACGGGCATGCCGCCGAGGGAGTCGGCGTCGCGAAGGACGGCGTGGTGGGGGGAGTCCTGCTCGTCGGCGCCGAGGACGGTGGCCTGCAGCGGCGTGTAGCGGGCCTTGACGAGATGGCCGGGTCCGGACGGGTCGGGCGGGAGCCTGTCGGGGATCGCGACGACCATGGCGTAGCCGCCGGTGCCGAGGCCCATCGCCAAGGCCGTAGTGTTGAGCAGGACGGTATCTCCCGTTTCGGGCCGTCCCACCAGGGCGGGGTAGGCCAGGGCGCGGCAGGTGCCGTCGTCCCCGATCGACACGGTCAGCTCGACCGCCCCGGGCCATTCGCGCCGGATGCCCTCAACTGTGCCTTTGCGCCATCGGATCACACCGGGAAACGGTAGCGTCCTGAGCGGCGGGTGTGGTGACGTTCAGGCCCGCCGGGGGCGGTCCGGGGCCCGACGGACGAAGAGGTGGTGGCGAGATGTCTCGGCGCAAGACCGAGCGGCTGCTCAATCTGGTGGTGTGCCTGCTCGCCACGCGGCGCTATCTGACGGCGGAGCAGATCCGCCGGGCGGTGCCCGGCTATCCGGACTCCGACGAGGCGTTCAAGCGGATGTTCGAGCGCGACAAGGAGGAGCTGCGCGAGCTCGGCGTCCCGCTGGAGGTCGGCAGCGACCGGCAGGGCGGCGGCGGTGAGGAGATCGGCTACCGGATCCCGCCGCAGGCCTACGAGCTGCCCGACATCCACCTGACGCCGGACGAGGCGGCGGTGCTCGGCCTCGCGGCGCGGGTGTGGCAGCGGGCGAGCATGGCGGAGGCGGCGTCGGGCGCGCTGCTGAAGCTCCGCGCGGCCGGGGTGGAGACGGACGTGCCGACGGCGGTCGGGATCGAGCCGCGCGTCAACACCCACGACCCGGCGTTCCCGGCGCTGTGGGAGGCGGTGCGCGACGGCCGTCCGGTCGCGTTCGACTACCAGGGCATCGGGCGGACGTCGGTGGCGCGGCGGCATCTGGAGCCGTGGGGCGTGGTGTCGCGTCGGGGCCGCTGGTACGTGGTCGGGTTCGACCGGGACCGCGACGAGCAGCGGGTGTTCCGGCTGAGCCGGATCGTCGGGGACGTCGCGGCGGACGGCCCGTCCGGGTCGGTGACCGTCCCGGACGGGGTGGACGTGCGGCGCATCGCGTTCGACTGGGGCGACCCGGTGAGCGAGCCCCGCCCGGCGACGGTGCGGCTGCGGCGCGGCGCGGCGCAGGGCCCGCGG
>JBOHBY010001163.1:0-9124 GCA_050698635.1 Spirillospora sp. | reverse complement strand
CCCGCGCGCCGTCCGGTTCCGGGGCGCCTGTCCCCAGCGGGCCTGGCTTACCCGCTAATGGTGCGGCCCCGGCAGTGCCTCCTCCAGGGTCTCGTCCGGGCGGCAAGGCCGACGGCGAAGTCCATTTCCACCCCGATACGCTGAAGCGGCTGGGCGACGCCTTGGAGAAGAACGTCGGCGCGATCCTCAAGAATGCCCGGTACAAGCTGAACGTCAAGCCGCGCGACGCTCAGCCCGATGCCTTCACGACCTTCGGCTTCTTGTGCGCGATGGCGTACACCGAGGTGATCGAGTTCGCAGACCAGGACATCATCGACAAGGAGAAGCTGCTGATGGACTTCAATGACCGCCTGCACAAGGCGGCCAAGAACCAGGATGAGGCGGAACGGAAGTCGACACTCAGCGGAGGCAATTGATGTCCAATCCCCTTGGGGCCGCGAGCGGCTTGGCCCAGGCCGCGATGTACGAGTGCATCTTCGCTTCCATCGTGATCCCCGCCGCGATTCCGATGAACCAGATCGTGTACCAGGCGCAGGGCGACCCCCAGAAGATCTGGGACGCCGCCGACGGCTGGAAGGACACGATCGACGAACTGCAGAAGGCCAAGGAGGAACTCGATTCGCTGACGCGCGGCGTCCAGCAGATGGCCTGGGACGGCGACGACCGCACGGCCTTCGAGCAGCGCGTCAGGGAATACGGCCAGCAGCTCGACGCCGCCATCGCCATGGCCTGGGCGGTCGCCATTTCGCTCTGGATCCTCGCCGTAATGATCGGCGTGTTCATCTTCCTGATGTTCGTCGTCGTGTCCATCCTCGCGATCTTCGCCGCGGCCATCTCCATCGCGGCGGGCACCATCGTCGGGGCGCCGGCGGCACTGCAGTTGGAGGCGGAGGCGAACCAGTTCGCCGGCATGGCCTACCGGATACTCAGCATGGGCTCGAAGGTACTGACGATCACCTTCACGGCCACCGCCGCGATCTACGGTGCCGCTCTTGCGGGCAACATGGGCTGGCAGTGGAGCCATGGCAACGACGATGTCCTCAAGACCTTTGGCCAGGCAACTGTCAATGGTCTCGACGACATGCTCAAAGGAACCCTCGGTTTTCTGGAACAGAAGTTCACGGGGCGGCTGATGGGCCAGGCCCCGGTCGGCAGATGGACGGGTATACCGCAGACGAGTCGCATCACGCCGCTCACCGGTGTCGAGCGCGGGGCCGTCGGTCTTGGGGCTGTTGACACCGCGAACGGCGGGCCTGTCCTCGTTTCGGGCGGAGAACGGGTGGCCGGGCTTTTCGGCCTCAAGGGGGACGAATACGGCAGCGGTGAGAACGGAGAGCCCGATCCGGGGCGCAGGTACGTTGACGACACCCAGCCCAACCGCGACTGAACGCCGACTGCGCGTCGTTCGAATGGAGTGAGGTGCCGCGTGTCCACACGTCTCATCGCCCCCGCAGTCGTTTTCCTCCCGATCCTTACTGGGTTGTTCCTGCTCGGCATCGCCGCGTATCGGGGGCGGTGGCATTCCTGGCATGGGAACGACACCACCTTCACCTGGCCGTACGCGCCCCTCGCCGGTGCCTGGTTCGGGGCGTCCGGGCTGCTGATCGCGCTGACATTCGTCGTCGCGTCGGTGGCCCCGGCGAGCGTGGCCCTGGTTCCTGCGGCGATCGCGGGCGTTCTCCTGCTGGTGTCGTTCGTCGTCTATGTGCATCCACCCAGGTGGATGCTGCCCCGATACGTCCGGTGGCTGGACGGAGACGAAGCGGTCACCGAGCGCCCCGCCTGCCTCGACGAATACAAGGATTCGAGACTGAACAGAGTTATGCGGACGCTGACCCTCGATCCTCGCGACTAACCAGGGAGCCGCCTGCTCTCGGTTGTCCAGCGGCTTTACCGGGTGGCGTAGAAGTGTCGGACGTGGTCGTTAGGTTGCGGTGGCATGGTGAAGAAAGCGGAGGTTCCGGCCGAATGGCGTGAGCACATCCATCCGAGGCGCGGGGGTGTTCCCGGGCCGAGGGCCGTCCTGGACGAGGACGCTGCGCGGAGGGCACGTGAGTGGGAGAGTGCGGCCCGTCCGATCGCCGCGGAGATGGCGGGGCACGAGCGCACCGACCCGGAGCTCGGCAAGGCCGTGCGGGCCTGGGTCGGTGGTGAGCCCGACCCGGTGGGTGCGGCGGCCGTCGCCGCCGTGGCGGTGCGGTACGTCGCCGACGTTGATGGTGACGCCTTTCTCGACGCCTGGGTGATGGATCACGGGCTTGCCTTCGCCGCCTGCGCGGCCACCGAGGCGTCGTCCATCGAGCTGGGGCCGGTGCCGCGTCCGGCGAGGCTCGACGGCGGCGGCGTGGTCCGGCTCGTCGCGTACGTCGGCGAAGGGCCGGCCGGGTGGCGCGGTGAGATACGGCGCACGGGCTCCGGAGATCACTACCGCTCCTACGGACGGGTGGCCGGGGACGCGGCGCTCAAGCGGCTCCGCACGCTGCTGGCGGCGGCGCCCGAGGTCGAGTACAAGGACGCCGTCGCGCGCGTGGCGGCGCATCGCGGGGATGCCTGGCGCCGTGGTACGGCCTCCTATCTCGTCCCGACCGAGGCTGCCTGGATGGACGAATCCTTCGATGAATGCATGCGGGTCCTTGATGCCGAGCATTTGTTGTGCACGTTGTCCAGGGCCGCGCATGTCGAACGAGTCCACTGGGTGGTGACGACGCCCGCCGTGCTCGGGACGTTGCTCGACGGCCTCGGCTCGGACGCGCTCCCGCTGTTCGGCAGGGCTTTCGCGCACTCCACCGAACCCGAGCCGGATGTGATGAAAGGCCTCCTGGCCATTCCCGACGAGGAAATCTTCCCCATCTTGTTGAACCGGATGGGTGACAAGGGCGTGTCCGGCGTCCTGCAAGAGGCCGCTGAACGGTATCCGGTGGAGGCGGTCAAGGCGCTGGCGCCGCTGGCCGGTGACGCCACGACCCGGGGCCTGCAGGCCGCGGGGCTGCTGCGGGGGCTGCTGTACGCCGAACCCGGCCTCGCCGGGGAGGTGCCGTCCGGGGCGTCCGGGGACGTCGAGGCGCTGCTGCCGGGGCCGGCCGTCCCGGACGCCGTCGACCTGCCCGGCGCGCTCGCGGGCAGGCCCGGACGCGGCGCCAAGGTCGACTGGGCCGACCCGACGCTGCTCCCGCGGATCCGGACGCGTGACCGCGACCGGGTCCTGCCCATGAGCGCGACCCGATGCCTGCTGAACCTGCTCGCCAAAGGCGAGGACGAGGTCGCGGCCGTGCGCGAGTTCTGCGACCGGCACTCGCTGGCCGAGTTCTCCTGGGCGCTGTTCCAGCGCTGGTTCGCGCTGGGCGCGTCCACCCGGCACAAGTGGGCGATGGCGCAGCTCGGCCTGATCGGCGACGACACCACGGTGCGGCGGCTCAGCCCGCTGATCAAGATCTGGCCCGGTGAGAGCCGCAGCGCCCGCGCCACCGCCGCGCTGGACGTCCTCGTCCGCATCGGCTCCGACGTCGCCCTCACCCACCTGTTCGAGCTGACCCGCCGGGGCAAGTACAAGAGCCTCAAGGCCACGGCCCTCCGGAAGATCGACGAGATCGCCGCCGCGCGCGGCATCACGCAGGACGCGCTCGCCGACCGGGCCGTCCCCGACTTCGGCCTCGACGCGCGTGGCGTCCTTGTCCTGGACTACGGCCCCCGGCGCTTCACCGTGACCTTCGACGAGCAACTCGCCCCGCTGGTCGTGGAGCCGAACGGCAAGGTCCGCAAGAGCGTGCCGAAGCCCGGCCCCAAGGACGACCCGGCGCTCGCCCCCGCCGCGCACACCCTGTTCACCGGCCTGAAGAAGGACCTGCGGACGATCGCCGACCAGGAGATCAAGCGCCTCGAACTCGCCATGACCACCCGGCGCACCTGGACGCCCGGCGACTTCCGCACCCTGTTGGTCGCGCACCCGCTGCTGGGCCACATCGTCCGCCGCCTGGTGTGGATCACCGACACGGGCGCCGCCTTCCGCGTCGCCGAGGACCGCACCTACGCCGACGTCAAGGACGACCCGTTCACCCCGGCACCCGACGCCCGGATCGGCATCGCCCACCCGGTCCTGCTGGACGGCGACCTCGGCGCCTGGTCGGAGCTGTTCGCCGACTACGAGATCCTCCAGCCGTTCGAGCAGCTCGGACGGCCCGTCCACCGCCTCACCGCCGACGAGCGCGCCGCGCACCGGCTCGCCCGGGTGGAGGGACTCGTGCTGCCCTACGGCAAGGCCAAGGGACATTCCCAGGGACGCTGGGAGTCGGTGAACGAGGACGGCGAGTTCGCGGGCGGATGGCTCACCCGGCGCGACCCGGCGGGCGTGTACGTCGTGGCGAACCTGAGCCCCGGCCTCTACGCCTACATGTACGGCGAGGGCGAGGACCAGAAGATCACCACCCTGTGGGCGAGCCGCGCCCCGGCCCGCACCCCACGCGCCTCGCTGCCGCTCGGGGAGGTGGACCCGGTCACGATGAGCGAGGCCATCCACGACCTCGTCCGCAGCGCCACCTGACCCCGGCCCCGGGGCGCCGGCTGGGTTCGTCCGGTCCAGGTGGTTGGCGTACTGTGCGACGCGAGGGTGGTGAGGGGGGAGCCTTCTGCGTGGACGACGCCTACCCCGGGGCAGCCGAAACGGCGCCTCGGTCAATGAGGTCGTGCCTGCAAACCACCATCCCGGCCGCTTCGGCCGTGTCTCCGTCGGCGGGGTATCCCGAAGGCTGGTTCGCGGTCGCGTTCAGCCACCAGGTGAAACCCGGCAAGGTCGTGCGTGCGCGATTCCTTGGACGGGAACTGGTCGTCTGGCGCGACGCTGAGGATCGTGTGGTCGTCACCAGTGCTTTCTGTCCCCATCTAGGGACGCACCTCGGCCATGGCGGAAAGGTCGTTGACGGGCTGCTGCGCTGTCCGTTCCACGGGTTCCGTTTCGACGGCTCGGGGGCCTGCGTGCAGACCCCGTCCGGGGCACGCCCTCCGGAGGGACGGCTCCAGGTGCTGAGCACCCGCGAGGTCAACGGCGTGGTGCTCGTCCACGCGCCGACCGGCGCGGCGCCGCGGTGGGAGGTGGAAGGGCTCCCGGACGACGGCGCGTGGCTGCCGACCCGCACGCACACCTGGCGCGTCCACTGCCACCTGCACGAGATCGGCGAGCACGCGGTCGACACCAACCACCTGTGGGCGATGCATCTGCTCGGCGAGCTGACCGAGGTCCAGCCCGCCCGGTTCGAGGGGCCGCGGGTGCGGACGGTGTACGACGCCGTCCAGTACCTGCCGCGGCCGTTCCCCTCGTCCTGGCGACTGGTGCGCGCCCGGTTCTCCATCAACGCCGAGGGCCTGGGGTTCATCGTCGGCGACATCGAGGTCGGGACGCCGCTGTACCGTCCGGTCGTCCGGCTGGTGATGGCCGCGACGCCGGTCGCCCCGGACGCGATCGACCTGCGGATCTCGGCGCGGCTGCGCAGGACGCGGGCGCGCGGCCCCGCACGGCCGCTCGCCCCGGCCGTCAGGCTCGCCGACCGTGTCGCCGCGCGGATCGCGATCTTCCTGTTCGCCCGGGAGGTGGCGGCCGAGGTGCGGATCTGGGAGCACAAGACCTACCTCGACGACCCGTCCCTGATCGGGCACGACGCCAACATCCACGCGCATCGCGCCTGGGCCCGCCAGTTCTACCGGAACGCGTCCTGACCCGCGGCGGGGTCCGTCAGCCGGTGTCCGTCGCGGCGGCCAGCTCCCAGACCTCGGCGACGCTCTCCAGGCCGGGCAGCTCCGCCACGACGTTCGCCATCTGATCGTCCACCCGGCCGAGCCTAGGCACGCGGCGTCCGCGCCAACGCTTCACATATCCGGAGTATCCGGGTCGGCCGCGAGCGCTTCATACACAGGCGCCAGCACGTCGGTCAGGGCCCGGCGGCGGATCTTGATGGGTGGGGGAGTGGCCACCCGGAGGACGAAGCCCGGCGGGACGGGCGGCGTCGCCGGACGGTCGCGCAGGCGGCCCAGGCCGGACGGCGGCGTCCAGAAACCGGCGGCGGTGAGCGGCTCGTCCTCCATGTCGAGCGGGTCGGGCTCGGTCTCGCTGCCGCGCCGCAGCGCCGCCAGCAACTGCTCCCTGCCCCGGCCGTTCCACCGCAGGACGAGGAACGGGTCGGCGTCGAACGCCTCGGCCAGCAGACAAAGGACGGCGGCGGCGTGCTCGCACGGGTCGCCCCAGTCGGGGCAGTCGCACATCAGGTGCAGGTCGGCGGCGGAGCCGGGGAAGAGCGCGAGGCCCAGCTCCGCGAACACCCACTCGATCTCCGGCGGTATCTCCCCGGCGAGCAGCCGCGCGCGGAACACCGCCCGGGACGCCAGCTCCTTCTCCACGGCGCGCCAGCCGTCCGCGTCGATCGCCTCGATGCCGAGCGCGACCTCGTACGGCTCCGGCGCCGAACCGTGGACGCTGGCCGTCACCTCGTACGGCGTGACCTTCAGGTCGAACACGGCGCCCTGGCGCGCGTAGGCCCGGCCGCGCTGGAGCCGGTCGCCGTCGGCGAACGACTCGACCAGGTCGAGGAAGCGCCGCGACCACCACTGCGAACCGATCGACCCGCCTCGCGTGCGGGCCCGGGCGCGCTCGTCCATCAGTCGCTCACCGCCTCGGGCGACAACCGCAGGACGTCGCGCAGCTCGGCCACGGACAGTTCGGTGAGCCAGTCCTCGCCGGTGCCGACGATGGAGTCGGCGAGGGCCTTCTTGCGTTCGATCATCTCGTCGACGCGCTCCTCCATCGTCCCGACGCAGATGAACTTGCGGACCTGCACGTTGCGGGTCTGCCCGATGCGGAACGCGCGGTCGGTGGCCTGGTCCTCCACGGCCGGGTTCCACCAGCGGTCGACGTGGACGACATGGTTGGCGGCCGTGAGGGTCAGCCCCGTACCGGCCGCCTTCAGGGACAGCAGGAAGATCGCCGGTTCGGTGTCGCCTTGGAAGCGCTGGACGAGATCGTCCCGCGCCTGCTTCGACGTCCCGCCGTGCAGCCACAGCACCGGACGTTCGAGCCGCGCCGCCAGATACGGCTGGAGCATCGAGCCGAACTCGGCGTACTGGGTGAAGACGAGCGCCTTCTCGCCCTGTTCCAGAACTTCCGCGCAGATCTCCTCCAGGCGCTCCAGCTTCCCGGAGCGGCCGGGGAGGCGCGAGCCGTCCTTGAGCAGCTGCGCCGGATGGTTGCAGGCCTGCTTGAGCTTCGCCATCGTCGCCAGGACGAGGCCGCGCCGCTTCTTCTCGTCGGCCTCGGCGATCTGGGCGAGCATGTCGTCCACGGTGGCCTGGTAGAGCGACGCCTGCTCGGTGGTGAGGTTGCAGTAGACCTTGATCTCCTGCTTCTCCGGCAGATCAGAGATGATCGACCTGTCGGTCTTGAGGCGGCGCAGGACGAACGGCTGCGTCGCCCGCTTCAGCGCCATCGCCGCGCGTTCGTCACCGTCCCGCTCGATCGGGATCGCGAACCGCTGCCGGAACACCGCGCGCGGCCCGAGCAGCCCCGGGTTCGCGAACTCCATGATCGACCACAGTTCGGTGAGATGGTTCTCCACCGGCGTCCCGGTGAGCGCGAGCCGGTTCCGCGCCGGGATGCTCCGCACGGCCCTCGCCTGGCGCGTCCCGCTGTTCTTCAGCGCCTGCGCCTCGTCGCAGACGACCCGTCCCCACTCGATCCGCGCGAGCATCTCCGCGTCGCGCGTCGCCGTCCCGTAGGTGGTCAGCACCAGATCGGCCCCCGCCACCGCGTCGAGGAGACCCTCGCCCCGATGCCGCCCCGTCCCATGGTGGACGTAGACGCGCAGCTTGGGCGTGAACCGCGCCGCCTCCCGCTGCCAGTTCCCCACCAGCGACATCGGCAGGATCGCCAGTGTCGGTTCGGGGCGGGCGCCGCCCTCCCTCTCGTGGACGAGCAGCGAGAGCACGGAAATGGTCTTCCCTAGCCCCATATCGTCCGCGAGGAGGGCACCTAGCCCCAGACCGTCCATGAAGGTGAGCCAGGCGAGGCCGCGCTCCTGGTAGGGGCGCAGTTCGGCGTCCAGGTCGTCGGGGGTGCGGGTGGGGGTGAGGCGGCGGTCGGCCTCGCCGGAGAGGAGGTCGCCGAGGGCGCCGCCCGCGTCGACGCCGGTGAGGGGGAGGACGTCGTCGCCCGCGTGGACGACCGCGCGGATCGCCTCGGCGGCCGTCATCCGGCCGCGGCGGGGATGGCGGAGGAATTCGAGCGCGGCCTCCAATTGCTGCTCGTCCAGTTCGACCCACTGGCCGCGCAGGCGGACGAGGGGAGTCTTGAGCCGGGCGAGTTCCTCCAGTTCGGCTTCGTCGATGCTTTCGTCGCCGATGGCGAGGTCCCAGCGGAAGTCGACCATGGCCTTCATGTCGAAGCCGGAGGCCACGGCCGAACCCGACGCCGCCTCTGGGTCGTCGTTGCGCGTCGTCAGTTTCATGCCGAGCTTCGTCTTGCCCGCCCACTGCGGCAGCAGGACGCCGAAGCCCGCCGCCGCGAGCATCGGCGCCGCCTGGCGGAGGAAGCGGAACGCGCCCGCCGTGTCGAGCGGGAGTTCGGCCGGCTCGGGGAGGTCGAGCGCGCGGGCCAGGTCGGGGAACAGGCGCAGGGCGCGGCCGAGGCCGGTGAGGAGCGTCTCCTCGGCGTTCGGGATCGAGGTCGCCTCGCCCGCCCAGACCAGCGCGGCCGGGACGTAGAGGCTCGGGTCGCCCGTGCCCTGGAGGGCGAACTCGACGCGCCAGGAATCGCCGTCGCCGGTCTTCTGCTCCGCGCCCGCGCCCGCGTCGGGTTTGGGTTCGGGTTCGGCTAGGCGGAAGCAGGTACGGAGCGGGCCGGACGGACGACGCGCGCCCGCGGCCCAGGCGTCCAGTTCGGCGATCAGGTCGTCGGGGTCGTCGCGGGGCTCGCGGGCGACCTGGGGGGACGGGCCGGTCAGTGCCGCGACCCAGCGTTCGGCGAGCGGCAGCCGGTCGAGTTCCTTGCGCCGCGACACCAGCAGCGGATGAGGTACCACGCCCCGGACGGCCGTGTCGACCAGGCCGGACAGCGCCTCACGCAGCACCTCGGCGGCGGGACGTCCAC
>JBOHBY010001162.1:0-1757 GCA_050698635.1 Spirillospora sp. | reverse complement strand
GCTGTGGCGGATCCGGGAGGACGGGGCGGGCATCGTCACCCGCAGCCCGGACGGCGACGAGGCGTGGCCGGGCTGGGAGGACGCCGCCGTGCCGCCCGAGCGGTTCGGCGCCTACCTGCGGGAGTTCGACGCGGTGCTGGCCAGGCACGGGCGCCGCGGGGTGTACTACGGCCACTTCGGGGACGGCTGCCTGCACGGGCGGATCGACTTCGACCTGCTCACCCGGGACGGGATCGCCAACTTCCGGGCCTTCATGGAGGACGCCGCGGACGCCGTCGTCGCGCACGGCGGGTCGCTGTCCGGCGAGCACGGCGACGGGCAGGCGCGCGCCGAGCTGCTGCCCCGGATGTACCCCAAGGAGATCATCACCGGGTTCGAGGAGTTCAAGGGCGTCTGGGACCCGGACGACAAGATGAACCCGAACCGGGTGGTGCGCCCGGCCCGCATGGACGAGGACCTGCGCGTGTTCGTCGGCATGCCGCTGCTGGAGGGTCGTCCGCCGGAGCTCGCGTTCGCCCACGACCGGGGAAGCTTCGCCCGCGCCAACCGCCGCTGCCTCGGCGTCGGCCGCTGCATCACCGGCTCCGGCGGGGTGATGTGCCCGAGCTACCGGGCCACCGGCGAGGAGATGCACTCCACCCGTGGCCGCGCCCGGCTCCTGTTCGAGATGGCCACCGGCGAGGTGATCACCGACGGCTGGCGCTCGCCCGAGGTCTCCGAGGCCCTGGACCTGTGCCTGTCCTGCAAGGGCTGCAAGCGCGACTGCCCCGTCGGCGTCGACATGGCCGCCTACAAGACGGAGTTCCTGTCCCAGCGCTACCGCCGTCGCCTCCGCCCGCTCTCCCACTACTCCATGGGCGCGCTGCCCCGCTGGCTGCGCCTGACCGCCCGTATCCCAGGCCTACCCCGCGCCCTCAACGCCGCCGCCCGCCGCCCGTCGCTGGCAAAGCTCGCCAAGGCCCTGGGCGGAATCGCCCCCGAACGCGCCATCCCCCCGCTCGCCCCCCGCACGTTCACCTCCTCCGCGAGTCGGGGCTCCGGGCACAGTGAGTCGCGGATTTCAGCACATCGCGGGCGTGTGCCGGAAAGCCCGACTCAGGGTGCTGAGAGGCCCGACTCGCGGGTGGTTCTTTGGCCGGACACGTTCACGGATCACTTTGACCCGGCGATCGCGGAGGCGGCCGCCTCGGTGCTCGGGTCGCTGGGGTACGGAGTGGAGGTTCCGGGCGGGCCGGTGTGCTGTGGGCTGACGTGGTTCTCGACCGGTCAGGTGGACGCGGCGCGGCGGGTGTTGCGGCGGACCTTGCGGACGTTGCGGCCGTGGCTGGAGGAGGGGGTGCCGGTCGTCGTGCTGGAGCCCAGCTGCGCCGCCGCGCTGCGCGCCGACCTGCCTGAGCTCCTGCCCGGCGACCCGGGGGCGGGAAAGCTGGCGCCGTCCGTGCGGACCTTCGCCGAGGTGCTGGCCGGGCACACCGACGAACTCTCGGCCCGGGCCGGCGAGAGCGGACTGCGCGCGCTCGTACAGGTGCACTGCCACCAGCACGCCGACCTGGGCGCCGAGGACGACCGGGCGGTGCTCAAGGCGCTCGGGGTGGACGCCGAGGTGCTGGACTCCGGCTGCTGCGGGCTGGCCGGCAACTTCGGGTTCGAGCGTGGGCACTACGAGGTGTCCATGGCCTGTGCGGAGCGGGTGCTGTTGCCGGCGGTGCGCGCGGCCGACGAGGACGTCGCGGTGCTGGCCGACGGGTTCAGCTGCC
>JBOHBY010001161.1:0-7382 GCA_050698635.1 Spirillospora sp. | reverse complement strand
GGGCGGCATTTCGGGCCGGGCCGCGCAACCCGACGTCTGTGGGTCGGCTACCGGTGCCCGGACGGGAGGAAGTCCTCCCGCGTGTCGGCGGCCTTGACCTGCTTCTTCGGCTCGTCGCCGTGTCCCGGCCACCAGGCCTTGTGGCCCAGCAGGGCGGTGAGGCCCGGCACCAGGAACATCGCCATGACGAAGGCCGACAGCGCGATCCCCAGCGCGATGGAGAAGCCCATCTGCTGCAGCATCGACACCTTGGCCAGCAGCATGACCGAGAACGTCCCGGCCAGGATCAGCCCGGCCGCGGCGACCGTCGGCCCACCGTGCTGGACCGCCAGCGCGGCGGCCTTGCGCGGCTCGTGGCCCTCCTTGGCCTCCTCGCGGAGCCGCGCGGTCATCAGGATGTTGTAGTCGGTCCCGATGGCCAGCACGAACAGGTACAACATGATCGGCAGGTGGAAGATCTCCCCGGGTTCGCCCTTGATGCCCTGGAAGACGTACACCGCGGAGCCCAGCGTCGCGGCGAAGCCGAGCAGCACCGCCGGGACCAGGTACAGCGGGGCGACCACCGAGCGGAGCAGCGCCAGCAGGATCAGCGCGATGAGCGCACCGGCGATCGGCAGGATCACCGACAGGTCGCGGTTGACGACCCTGTTGATGTCGCTGTAGATCGCGGTCTCGCCGCCGACGAACACCTCGGTGCCCGCGGGCGCGACGTCGTGGACGGCCGGTCCGAGGTCCTCCTTGACCAGGGTGATGGCCTTGTTGTCGACCGGGTTGCCGTTGAGCACCAGGTCGACCTGGGCGATCTTCGGGTCGGCCTTGCTGACCTCGGCGGGCTGTACGCCGCCGACACCCGGCAGGGACTTGGCCTTCTGGCTGAAGGCGTCCAGGTCGGACTTGGCCAGCGGCTGGCCGTCGGTGGAGCGGATCATGACCTCGACCGGCGTGTTCTGCCCGGCCGGGAAGCCCTTCTGCAGGTCCTTGGTGGCCTGCGCCGACTCGGTGTCCTGCGGGAAGCTGGACTGGAAGTCGTAGTCGGACTTGAAGTTCAGCGCCCCGGTCGCGAGCCCGATCAGCAGGCCGCCGGCGACGAGCGCGATCACGGCGGGACGCTTGCCGACCATCCCGCCGAGCTTGGTGGAGATGGTGGCCTTCGGCTGCTTCTTCCAGGACTTCGACGGCCAGAACACCGCGGGCCCGATCAGCGACAGGATCGCCGGGAAGAGCGTCAGCGAGGTGATTCCCATCACCACGACGCCGATGGCGAGCGAGGGGCCCCACGCGGCGAAGATCCCGAAGGACGCCAGCATCAGCACCAGGAACGTCGCCGCGATCGCGGCCGCCGCGGAGGTGATGACCTCGCCGACCCGCTCCACCGCCGAGATCAGCGCGGTCTTGCGGTCCTCGCCGGCGCGCAGCCGCTCCCGGTAGCGGAACAGCAGGAACAGGTAGTAGTCGGCGCCGACGCCGAACAGCACGATCGTCAGGATGATCTGGAGGCTGTCGTCACCGGAGAAGTCCAGCACCTTGGACGCGGCCCCGATGAGCCCCATCGACACCTGCTCGGTGGCGATGATCACGATGATCGGCAGGATCGCCGCGATCGGCGCCCGGAAGATCAGCAGGATCAGTCCGATGATCAGCCCGAAGGTGGCGAAGGTGATCAGGACGAAGGAGTCGGTGAAGGAGTCCTCGTTGTCGACCCAGGCCGCGGGCTCACCACCGACCTTGGCGTTCAGGCCGCTGCCGAGCTCCATGGGCAGCTGGAGGCGCATGTCCTTGATCGACTGACTCTGCTTCTCGGCGGAGTCGCCGCCGGTCGTCGCCTCGACCGGCACGCTGATCAGCTGGATGGTCTTGTTCGGCGCGACCGCCTGCGGGCCGGTCTCGAAGCCCTTCACGGTCGGGTACTTCTTGTCCGCCAGGTTCTGCGCCGCCGTGGTGATCTTGGCGCTGTCGGCGGGGGTGATCTTCCCTCCGTCGGCGCGCTGCACCACGATCAGGGCGGACGCGTCCGCCTGGTCGGGGAAGGCGTCCTCGGCGACCTCGGCCGCCTGGACGGATTCGTACTTCGATGGCAGGAACTCGCCCTGATCCGACTCGGTGGCGAGCTTGGGGGACAAGGCGATGATGAGGATCGCGGCCACGAGCCAGGCCCCGATCGTCCACCATGGATGTCTCACGACGAAGCGCGCGAGCCCAGCGAACATGCGATTTCCTTAGTTTCAGGGTGATGGGTCTCAGGATCGAGTAGGTACCCGTAAAACGGTAGAGAACAGGAAGGGCGCTGTAGTCAACCCCCGAGCCGAATTCAAGGCTGATACCTGCGGGGGAGTGCCTCATCCTCTAGGAGGGGAGCGCGGTGGATAGCCTCGTACCCATGGACAACGAGGTTCACCACGGTACCCGGCCCCAGGGAACCGGCAGCGGTCGGCAGGGGAACGGCGGACGGCGCCAGGGCTTCGACACCGTGGCCGTCCACGCTGGTCAGGAGCCCGATCCGACGACCGGCGCGGTCGTCCCGCCGATCTACCAGGTCTCCACCTACAAGCAGGACGGCATCGGCGGGCTGCGCGGCGGTTACGAGTACTCACGCTCGGCGAATCCGACGCGTACCGCTCTGGAGGTATGCCTCGCCGAGACCGAGGGCGGCGCGCGGGGGCTGGCGTTCGCGTCGGGGCTCGCCGCCGAGGACGCGCTGCTGCGCACCGTCTGCCGGCCCGGTGATCACGTGGTGATCCCGAACGACGCCTACGGGGGGACCTACCGGCTGTTCGCCAAGGTCGCCGAGCCGTGGGGGGTCGCGTTCGACCCGATACCGCTGGGGGACGTGGACGCGGTGCGGGCGGCCCTGCGGGCCGACACGAAGATCGTGTGGGTGGAGACGCCGACGAACCCGCTGCTCGGCATCGCCGACATCGCGGCGCTGGCCGCCGTCGCGCACGACGCGGGCGCGCTGCTGGTCGTCGACAACACCTTCGCCTCGCCGTATCTCCAGCGGCCGTTGGATCTGGGCGCGGACGTCGTCGTCCACCCGACCACCAAGTACATCGGCGGGCACTCCGACGTCGTCGGCGGCGCGGTGATCGCGGCGGACACCGACCTGGGGGAGCGGCTCGCGTTCCACCAGAACGCGATGGGCGCCGTCGCGGGGCCGTTCGACGCCTGGCTCACGCTGCGCGGGATCAAGACGCTCGGCGTGCGGATGGACCGGCACTGCGCCAACGCCGAGCGGATCGTGGAGATGCTCGTCCGGCACCCGTCCGTGAAGGGGGTGCTGTATCCGGGGCTGCCCGACCATCCGGGGCACGACGTCGCGGCCAAGCAGATGCGGGCGTTCGGCGGGATGGTCTCGTTCCGGATGGGGTCGCAGGAGGCCGCGGTGCGGGTCTGCGAGCGGACGAAGCTGTTCACGCTCGGCGAGTCGCTCGGCGGCGTCGAGTCGCTGATCGAGCATCCGGGGCGGATGACGCACGCGTCGGCCGCCGGGTCGCCGCTGGAGGTCCCCGCCGACCTGGTGCGGTTGTCGGTCGGCATCGAGGACGCGGACGATCTGCTGCTCGATCTTGAGCGGGCGCTGGCCTGAGCGTCCGGGTGTCCGGGTGTCCGGGCGTCCGGGCGTCCGGTGCGAAACGAGTTGATCTTTCCCCGGGTGCTCGGTCGAAGATCTATAATCGGCGCGCCGGGTTCGTGAGGAAAGGGCCAGGGGTGCGCAAAACACTGGTGTGTGGGGCGGCGTTCGCCGCGGTGTGTTTCTCCGCCGTCGCCGTTCCCATGGGGGCGCACGCGACCGCGCCGACGCCGCCGGGACCGTCCGGTCCGGTGATGGCGCCGCCCGGCGGGAGCGGAGGAGACGGGAGCGGAGGAGACGGGGGCGGCGGCGAGTCGCCGTCGACGTCGTCCACGACGCAGCCCGAGGGCGGGCAGCCGGGTGGACCCGCCACGCCGGACGGGGAGCCCGACGGCACCGTCACAGCGCAGGCGGTCATGGTCACGCCGGAGCTGCCGAAGTTCCGTACCTACGCCTACGGCAAGGCCGCCGCGCAGCGGATCGACGCGTACTGGCGCGACACGGGGCCGCGGGCCACGCCGCGTCCGGCCGTGCTGCTCCTGCACGGCGGCTACTGGCTCGGCGGCGACAAGGGCGCCGGTTGGAAGTACTTCGCGCGGAGGCTCACGGAACAGGGCTTCGTTGTCCTGTCCGCGAACTACCGGCTCGCGCCGAAGGCGCAGTGGCCGGCGCAGCGGGACGACTCGATGGCCGCGCTCTCCTTCATCAAGCAGCACGCCCGGTTGTGGAACGTCGACCCGCGGCGCGTCGGCGTGATCGGCGCGTCGGCCGGGGGGCACCTCGCGACACAGCTCGGCGCGTTCGGGACGGGCAACCGCCAGGTCCGCGGCGTGATCGCGCTGTCGCCGCCGAACGACCCGCTGCTGGCCTTCAAGGACGGCGCCGAACCCGGCGCCACGAGGCAGCAGGTCAAGCTGCGGCAGGCCGTGTCGTCGCTCGTCGACTGCGTGCCCGGCTCCCTCGCCGACGTCGCGGGCCTCCCCGGCGACTGCCTGGCCCGGCTCGACGACGCCAGCACCGTCACGCACGCCTCCGCGGGCGACGCGCCGATGCTGCTGATGCACGGCACCGGCGACTTCGTCCCGGTCGCGCAGAGCAGCGAGCTGGCGGACGCGCTGCGCGCCGCGGGCGTCCAGGCGACCGTGAAGACCGTCAAGGGCGACCTGCACGCCGGGCAGATGCTCGAGGACGAGCACACCTTCCCGATGATCGTCAGCTGGCTCAAGAAGAACCTGAAGCCGCTGTCCTGACGGGGCGGCCGTGGCGGCTGCGGCGGCGGCAGCGGCGGCCGTTGGCTCAGCCGTTCCAGACCATCAGGACGAGGATCACCAGCCAGATCAGGGAGACCACGCCGGAGAGCGCGGCGATCCGGCCGCGTTCGACTTGGGCGATGTCGCCCTGCGGGGTGGTTGGGGTGGTCGGCTTCGGCTCGTCCTTGGTCGCTTCAGCTTTCTCGGCGCCCTTTCCGTCCTTTCCGCCCTTTCCGTCTTCTTCGGGCGAGGGGCGGGCCGGGACCTGGGCCGGTGTTTCGGCGGCGGCCTCCAGGAGATGGACCGCCTTCCGCTGGTCGCGCTCGACGATCAGCAGCAGCACCAGCGCGACGATGAACAGCGTCATCGACACCGTCAGCCAGATCTCCGCCAGGTCGTCGTCCGCGAGCGCCAGCCCCATCAGGAAGATCCCCAGCGTGCCGACGCCGTAGATCTGCGTGGACCGGTGCAGGTAACGCACGACGGTCGGGTTGCGCCTGCGGATATAGCGCGGCGTGGCGTGGGTCGCGGCCGTCAGCGGGCCCAGGGTGAAGATCGCGAAGCCGATGTGCAGGACCAGCAGGAGGCGGTCTGAAGTCGACATGAGGAGACCCTAGCCTCGCGCGGGTTTCAGCGGCGGCTACGGCGCACCCTGAGGTAGTCGCTGACGACGTATTCGCCGAGGCGCTCGGCGTCGGGGGCGAAGACACGGCCGCCGTTGCGGCGCGCGACCTCCTCCACGAACGACACGAGGCGGCGGTCCTCGGCGAGCATGAAGAAGTTCATGCAGGCGCCGCGCCGGGTCATCTTGTCGACCTCCGCGAGCGTGAGGACGAGCGTGTCGGTGGACGGCGGGTAGTCGAACAGCGAACGGCCGTCGGGGCGCAGGTGCGCGGTCGGTTCGCCGTCGGTGACGACCAGGACGATCGGCTCGAAGTCGGGGTGGCTGTCCAGATGCCGTCCGGCGATCATCAGCGCGTGGTGCAGGTTGGTGCCCTGGACCATGTCCCAGTCGAGGCCCGCCATCTCCGTCGGGTGCAGCACCCGCGCGTAGTTGGAGAACCCGATGATCTGGATCGCGTCCTGCGGGAACTTGCTGGTCACGAGGGTGTGCAGGGCGAGGGTTGTCTGCTTGGCGACCGCCCACGTGCCGCGCAGCACCATCGAGTACGACAGGTCGACCAGGAGGCAGACGGCCGCGCCGGTGCGCCGCTCCGTCTCCTGCACCTCGAAGTCGTCCACGCCCAGCTTGACCGCGTTGGGACGGTGCGCGCCGTTTCCGTTGGCCTTCACCAGGCTTGGTGTCACCGAGTCGGGCGCCGGGTCTGCGGTGGGCGGGGCGACCGTGCGGGGGGTGCCCGTGTTGGGGGTGCCAGGGGTGGGGGTGCCCGTGTTGGGGATGCCAGGGGTGGGGGTGACTGTGCTGGTGTCCATGGCGCTGCGGCGGATGGCGTTGCTCACCGTCCGGACGACGTCGAGCGGTTGCTCGTCGCCGAACCGCCATTCGCGGCTGGCGCCGGTCAGTTCGCCCGCCTGGCCCGCGTCCCGTTGCTCGTGGTCGCCCTGCCGGGCCGATGCGAGTTGGGAGAAGACTCGGCGCAGCGCGGTTTCGCCTAGGCGCCGCACGGCCTTTGGGGTGAGCTCCAGTTTGCCGCGTTTGCGTTGGAGGTAGCCCTGGCGTTCGAGTTCGGCCTCGATGCGGCGCAGTTCGGCCAGGTCGTCGACGGCCTGGCGGCCTAGGGCGCGGCGGACGGCGTCCTCGTCGATGTCGTCGAGCCGCGCGCCCGGGTACTCCTGGCCGAGCGCCGCCTCCAGTTCGCTGAGGTCGGCGAGCTCGGCGAGCGCGGTCGTGGCGTCGCCCATGCCGAGCGGGTCGTCGCCGGTCATCTGCTCGGGCTGGCCCCAGCCCAGGTCGGGACGGCGGGCCCGCAGCGCGTCGCCGAGCCGGGTCATCTCCATGGCGAGGCCCGCGTCCTGCATGGCCTGCTCCATCAACCCGGCCAGTTCGGCGCGCTGCTCGGGGCTGAGCGAGGCGAGCAGCCGGTCCATGGCGGCGGCGCGGCGGGCGAGGGAGTCGACGAGCTGTTCGAGGTTCTCCGGACGGTCGGGGAACATGTCGCCGTACTCGTCCATGAAACGGTCGAAGTCGTCCTGGGTGTGCTCGCCGCGGGCGTCGCGTTCCAGCATCGCGTTCAACGCGGACATCATGTCCTTGACGCGTTGCAGGGCGGCCGGGTCCTGGTTGGCGAGGGCCTGTTTCATGCCCTGGAACTGGGCGTCCAGGACCTCGCGGCGCAGGAGGTCTTTCAGCTGCTCGAACGTCTGCCGGGCGGCGTCCGAGCGCCACTCGTAGTTCGACAGCCGCCGGATCGCCTGGGACGTGTCGGAGGGCAGCGTGTCCAGCTCGGCCTCGCGCAGCCGCGCCTCGTCGCCCGGGTCGGGGAACAGCTCGGCGCGTTCCTGCCCGATCGCGGTGTCGAGCAGCGCGCGGGCCTGCTCCAGCGTCCCGTCGAGGCGGCCCCGGTCGCGGAGCGCGCGGCGGCGGTCGCGGACCTGGCGGAGCA
>JBOHBY010001160.1:0-1668 GCA_050698635.1 Spirillospora sp. | reverse complement strand
TCGACGTGCTGCGGGTCGCCGAAGACGGGCCGGCCCGCGTCCAGCAGCGCCTTCAGGGAGCGGCGCACCTCCTCGCGCTGGTCGAGTCCGGCGAGCGCGCCCATCCGCACGTCCGGGTCGGACGGGTTCCCGACCGTGACCGTGGACAGCCGGTCCCGCGCGGCCTCGGCGACATCGCCCACCAGCGCGGCGGGCACCAGCGCACGGCGGATCGCGGTGCACTTCTGGCCCGCCTTGACGGTCATCTCCGCGACGAGCTGCTTGACGTACAGGTCGAACTCGCGCGTGCCCGGGACCGCGTCCGGCCCGAGGATCGAGCAGTTCAGCGAGTCGGCCTCCGCGTTGAACCGGACGGCGTTGGCGACGATCGCGGGATGGGTGCGCAGCAGCCGGGCCGTCGACGCCGACCCGGTGAACCCGACGACGTCCTGCTCGGTGAGGTGGTCGAGCAGGTCGCGCGACCCACCGCACACCAGCTGCACCGACCCCTCGGGCAGGATGCCGGACTCGACGACCAGCCCGACCAGCCGGGCCGTCAGGTGCGCGGTCTGGCTCGCGGGCTTGACCAGGCTCGGCATCCCGGAAAGAAACGCCGGGGCGAGCTTCTCCAGCGGCCCCCACACCGGGAAGTTGAACGCGTTGATCTGCACCGCGACGCCGTGCGACGGCGTGCACAGGTGCTGCCCGACGAACGTGCCGCCCTTGCCGAGCGGCTCGACGTTCCCTTCGATCAGCACCGTGTCGTTGGGCAGCTCCCGCCTGCCCTTGCTCGCGTAACCGAACAGGACGCCGATGCCGCCGTCCACGTCGAACTTCGCGTCGCCCAGGGTCGCGCCGGTGCGGGCCGACAGCGCGTACAGCTCCTCGCGGTGCTCCAGCAGGTGCGAGGCGAGCGCCTTCAGCAGCGCCGCGCGCTGGTGGAACGTCAGCTCGCGCAGCACCGGGCCGCCGGTCGCGCGCCCGTAGCGGAGCGCGGCGCCGAGGTCGATCCCCGCCGAGGAGATCCGGGAGATCTCCTCCCCCGTGACCGCGTCGTGCAGCGGCGCGCCGTCGTCGTCCGGAACACGCCAGGAACCCGACACATAGCTGCGCAGCGCGACCACAGGGACCTCCTCGTCCGAATGTCTCTGAGTCTTCTTGCCACCTTCGGCCCCCGTTCACGCCTGCCATCGCCCGGACGGCGGCGGTGGCGCTGGGATACTCGGGGCCATGACCTACGCGGCGGACAGCGGACGATACGAGCGGACCCCCTACCGGCGGTGCGGGCGCAGCGGGCTGCGGCTCCCGGCGATCTCGCTGGGGCTGTGGCACAACTTCGGCGGCGACCGTCCGCTGGACGTCCAGCGGGCGATCCTGCGGCGGGCGTTCGACCTCGGCGTCACGCACTTCGACCTCGCCAACAACTACGGGCCGCCGTACGGCTCCGCCGAGACCAACTTCGGCCGGATCCTGCGCGAGGACTTCGCGCCGTACCGGGACGAGATCGTCATCTCAACGAAGGCTGGCTACGATATGTGGCCAGGCCCGTACGGCGAGTGGGGGTCACGCAAGTACGTGCTCGCAAGCCTCGACCAGAGCCTCGAGCGGCTCGGGCTCGAGTACGTCGACATCTTCTACTCGCACCGCTTCGACCCCGACACGCCGCTCGAGGAGACGATGGGCGCGCTC
>JBOHBY010001159.1:0-2113 GCA_050698635.1 Spirillospora sp. | reverse complement strand
GTCCTGCCGGCGCTGGCGCTGGCGGACCTGGTGATCTCCGAGGCGCCGACGCTGGCGCGGCTGCTCGGGCGGCCGGTGCCGGTGACGGGCCGCGAGGCGCGGGAACTGCTGCCGGTACTCGACCGTGCGGTGCCGGGCCGTCCGCTGTGGCTGCTGCGCTTCGGCGCGACGTCGTTGGAGCATGTGCTCGCCTACCGGCGGGAGCGGCTGCTGGCGGAGTATCCGAGCGGTTACGGCGACGGTGTGGAACGGGCTGGGTTCGGTGACCGGCTGGCGGCGTCGGAGCTCTACTGGTGGCTGTCGGGAGGGGCGTCGGAGTCAGGTGGCGCGGCCGCTCCCCGCAGTGCCTGAAGGGTGCGGACGAAAAGGCGCCTGCTGGCCGGAAGCCCGAACGTCTCCTGCCAGCGCCAGGACTCGTCCTGTCCGGCGGTTGTGACGGCCCAGCGCAGGAACTGGCTGCGGACCCCGTCCCCGGGATGGACGGTCGCGACACCGTCCTCGTCGACGAGAAGGTACGAACGGCCGGTGCGCAGATACGCGCGCAGTGTGGCGTGGTCGGCGGGTGCACCGGGGTGGCCCTGCGCTTCTATGACCGTCCGGACGCCGGGTGTCCCTGGGAGGAAATGCCAGTGGGCGTGGTCGATGCACGCGCCTCCGCCTTGGGACGTCGCCGGTCCGTGCTCGAACAGCAGCAGTTCGGGGGTTCCGTAGGCACGTTGGTAGAGGCGGGCGACGCGGTCGCGCCAGCGGAGGGCGCGTTCCCATAGGACGGGGCCGAAGGCGGCGGCGCACTGGTGGTGTTCGCGGGTCACCAGCAGGACGTGTCCTTCGGCGAGCGGCGCCACGTCCGGTATGAGGAGGAAGTCGGCGTCGTGGGCGATGACGCCCGACTCGCCCGGCAGGTCGGCCATGGCGTTGACGCGGAAGCGCAGGGGCGGGCACAGGACGCAGTCGTGCCCCGGCCCGGTCCACGCCGTCGGCTCGGCCAAGCCTCCTCCAGCTCCACGGGTCGCGGGGAATCGGTCGCTTCCAGCGTGCACGGCTCGCGGGCGGGCGATCCCTCGTCGCCACGGTCCTGTACGGCGCTGGCCACTGACATGGAGCGCACGGGGTACAGGAGTTGGCTTTGCGGGCATGACAAGGAGCAGAAGGCAGAAACGTGAACCAGACTCCCCCGCTCCCAGCACCGGCGCCCCGCGCCGACCGTCCCGCCGCCACGCCCCGATCGCGGCGCGCCCCCGACGCCCCTGCCATCGACATGGCGGTCCTCCAGACCCGGCTTGAGGAGTCGCTCGACGTCCTGCGCGACACCTACGCGCCAGCGCTCGGCACCGGCGGCGGCTGGTACCACGAGCTGACCAGGCCCGAGCCGGGCTCGACCGCGACCGCGCTCGGGCTGCTGGCGTTCGTTGAGGCGGGTCGGCCGTTCGAGTACTTCGACGAGGGCCTGGCGTTCCTCGCCGACCGGCAGAACGGCTCCGGCGACCCGCTCCGGGACGGCGGCTGGGCCACCAAGACCAGCCTCGGCCTGCCGGTGGTGGAGGCGACCGGCTGGATCGCCCGGTTCCTGGCCCGCGCCCGCTGCGACCTGCGCGAGGACGCCCCCGACCTGAGGCGCGCCTACCAGTGGCTGCTGCGCAACCAGAACCCCGACGGCGGCTGGGGCTCGCTGCACGGCTGCCGGTCCCGGGTGTGGCTGACGTGCCTGGCGCTGCGCGCGCTCAGCCAGCTCAACCCGTACGACCCGGCCGTCGACCGGGGCGTGGAGTGGCTGACCGCGGACCGGACGGCGAACCGTCCGGGCTGGGGGCCGACGCAGGAGTCCAGGCCGACGATCACGCACACCGCGTTCGCGCTGGTGACGCTGGCCGAGGCGCGGCCGGACCTGCGGTCCGAGCGGCTGCTGGACGCCTACGACTGGCTGATCGGCAACCTCGACCCCGGCGACGAGCACGCGTGGATCGAGACCTACGACGTGTCGCCGCAGGGCAACGGGTCCAAGCCGGTGTGGCGACTGGCGCTGTGGCACTACGGACTGCCGATCGCGCTGGCCGCGCTGCTGCGGGACCCGCGCGGCGTGGACGGCCCGGCCGTCGCGCGCGCGTTCCGGACG
>JBOHBY010001158.1:0-1862 GCA_050698635.1 Spirillospora sp. | reverse complement strand
CGCTCGCCAGCACGCCGATCCCGCGCCCGCGCCCGCGGCCCTTCCGCACCGGGTGGGTGGGGCCCGAGCCCGGCGGCTGGGAGGACGGCCAGGTCGCGTACCCCTGCCCGTCGGGCGGCGGAGCGGGAGGCGGCGGAAGCGTCCACGCCGAAGGCACCCCCGGCGGGGGCGTCGTGGGCGGCATTCCAGGCGGCGGGGGCGGGACGATCCGCAGCCGCGCCGACTCCGTCGCCGCGGTCACGGCGCCCTGGGTGAGGATCACCGAGCCGTCGCCGGCGGCATCCTGAGGAGCGCCCGGCTGAGGGAGGCTCCCCGCGAGGTCCAGCAGGTGCGCCAGGACGTTCTGCGACTCGGGCCGCAGCGCCGGGTCCTTGCTGAGGCAGTCCGCCACGATCTGGCGCAGCGGCTCGTGCAGTTCGCCGAGATCGGGCGGCAGGTTCAGGATGCGGTGCATGACCGCCGGGATGGAGTCCTGCCCGAACGCGGGCCGTCCGCTGGCCGCGTAGACCATCGTGGCGCCCCAGGAGAACACGTCCGCCGCGGGCCCGACCCGCGCGCCGGAGATCTGCTCGGGCGCCATGTAGGCGGGCGTGCCGATGGCCGTGCTCGACATCGTGCCGGTCGCGTCCAGCGCCCGCGCGATGCCGAAGTCGATCACCCGCGGGCCGTCCGGGGCGACCAGGACGTTCGCGGGCTTGAAGTCGCGGTGCACGACGCCCGCCTGGTGGATGGCGGCCAGCGCCGTCATCGTCCCGATCGCCAGCCGGTCGAGCTCGGCGCCGCGCCGCGGGCCCGCGGCGAGCAGCACCTTCGACAGCGGCGGTCCTTCGATGTACTCGCTGACGATGTACGGGCTGTCGCCCTCGACGTCGGAGTCCAGGACGCGGGCGGTGCAGAACGCCGAGACCCGCTTGGCCACCGCCACCTCGGCCGCGAACCGCGCCCTGGCCTTCGGGTCGCCGCTGAACCGCGCGTGCAGCAGCTTCACGGCGACCCGGTGGCCCGGCTCGTCCTCGCCGAGGAAGACCGTGCCCTGACCGCCCTCCCCGAGGAGGCCGGTCAGGCGGTAGGCGCCGAGCCTGGACGGATCACCCGCACGGAGTGGGGTGATCTCGTCCGTCACCTCGTCACGGTCCCGTAGGCCTGGGCGGCCGAGGTGCTGCGGTTCTGTCGCCATTCCCACCGGATCGTCGAACCGCTGTCGACGGACCCGGACGGGATGAACGTGATGTAGCCCGACGCGCACTCGTTCGGGTCCATCCCCGTGTACGGGGTCTCCCGGTACTCGATCCTGGAGCTCTCGGACGTGCCGGACAGGTGCGAGAGCCGGGTCCGGCACTCGGTGTGCGCGCTGGACGGGTAGGTGTACACCGCGAAGCCGAGCGAGTAGGCGAGCGTGAACCGCACCTTGAAGCTGGTGCTGCCGCTGCTGGCGCCCGGCTGGACTCCGTTACCGCTCCAGACGCCGATGATGCCGCCGCGGCTGGTGGTGGAGGACGTCGGCGTGTCGGTCGGCGGCGTGTAGGTGATCGGCGGCGGCGTGTACGGGTCGATGTCCGGGTCGTCGTCGCTGCTCGCGACGACGATGATCGCCACGACCACGACGAGCAGGATCAGCGCGAGGACCCCGCAGCCGATCGCGATGGCCGGCCCGGCGCCGCCGGACCGCTTCGGCGGGGCATACCCGGGGCCCGGCGGCATGGGCTGCCCCATCGGCATCCGCGGCTGCCCCTGCGGCTGGGGCGGCATCGCCCCGCCCTGGTACATCGGCATCGGCGGCGGCGTGATCGGCTGCGGCGGCGGGGTGTGCGGGCCGCCCGGCATCCCGCCCTGGTGCATCGGCATCGGCGGCGGGGTGATCT
>JBOHBY010001157.1:0-5683 GCA_050698635.1 Spirillospora sp. | reverse complement strand
CCGGACGGGTCGCCGGACGGGTCGCCGGACGGGTCGCCGGACGGGTCGTCTGCGGGGGGGTGCGACGGCCTTGCGGGTGGTGGGCGAGATCATCCCCGGGCACAGGTCGCGGCTCTTGAGGTTCTCGACGATCGCCGGAATGGCCTCGATCGTCGCGGGATAGCCGTCGTGCATGAGGACGACCTCGCCGGCCTCCACGGTGATCGCCTCCGCCACGATCTCCTCGGTGGACTTCCCGCTCCAGTCGCGGGTGTCGACGTCCCAGATGATCTCGGTCATGCCGAGCCGGGCCGCGATGTCCTCGACCCAGGCGTCGGTGTCGCCGTACGGGGGGCGGAACAGCACCGGCGCCGTGCCGGTGATCTTCTCCAGGAGGTCCTGGGTGCGTCTGAGCTCCGTCTCGATCTCGTCCTCCGGGAGCTGCGTCATCCGCGGATGCGACCAGCTGTGGTTGGCGATCCACATGCCCGCGTCCTTCTCGGCGGCGACGAGATCCTGGTTCTTCTCCGCCTTCTGCCCGATGTTGAACAGGGTGGCCCGGACGCCGTTCTCCCGTAGGGCGGCGAGGAGCGGGGTCGTGTATTCGGGGGTGGGGCCGTCGTCGAAGGTCAGGCCGACATAGCCGCCACCGCATTCCCCGTCGCCGGGGGCGGCGTGGGCGGGGGCGGCGGCGGTCACGGTGACCGCGAGACCGGCCGTGAGAACGGCGCTCAGAGCGAGGGCGAGGGCATGGGGTGCGGGGGTTTTTGTGATCATGCCGTCATTTTGAAAACGCACCGGAAACGCCTGTCAATACTTTCCGCGCCCGTCCCCGGAATTGAAATTTCAGTACTTACTGAAAGGGTGCTATCGCCGCGACAGGCGGTGCGCGAGGGCGGTATGGCGGCGGCCCGCGCCGGCGGTGCGGACGGCCGCGGCCAGCGCCCGCCGCGACCCGACGAGCACGACGAGCTTCTTCGCGCGGGTGATCCCCGTGTAGAGGAGGTTGCGGCGCAGCATCATCCACGCGCCTGTGGTGAGCGGGATGACGACGGCCGGGTACTCGCTGCCCTGCGACCGGTGGATCGTGATCGCGTAGGCGTGGGTCAGCTCGTCCAGCTCGTCGAAGGCGTACTCGACGCTCTCGTCCTCGTCGGTCAGGACGGTCAGCGTCTGCTCCTCCGGCGACACCGCCGTCACGACGCCGACCGTGCCGTTGAACACGCCCGCCTCGCCCTTGTCGTAGTTGTTGCGGAGCTGGGTGACCTTGTCGCCGACGCGGTAGACGCGCCCGCCGTAGCGGCGTTCGGGGCGCGCGTCGTCGTGCGGGGTGAGGGCCTCCTGGAGCCGCGCGTTCAGCTCCCCGGCCCCGGCGGCGCCGCGGTGCATCGGCGCGAGGACCTGGACGTCGCGGCGCGGGTCAAGGCCGAACTTTCGCGGGACGCGGCGGGCGACGACGTCCACGGTCAGCTCGGCCGCCTCGTCCTGCTCGTCGCACGGGAACAGGAAGAAGTCGGGGAAGCCGCGGGTGTGCGGGTGGTCGCCGGCGTTGACGCGGTGCGCGTTGACGACGATGCCCGACTCCTGCGCCTGCCGGAAGATCTTCGTGAGCCGGACGCGCGGGATCGTCTCGGCGCCGAGCAGGTCGGCGAGCACCTCGCCCGCGCCGACGGACGGGAGCTGGTCGACGTCCCCGACGAGCAGCAGGTGCGCGCCGCGCGGGATCGCCTTCACCAGCTTGTTGGCGAGGATCAGGTCGACCATCGACGACTCGTCCACGACGACGAGGTCGGCGTCGAGGGGGTTGTCCTGGTCGAACTTGGGGTCGCCGCCGGGCTGGAGCTGGAGGAGCCGGTGGACGGTCGCGGCCTCGTGCCCGGTCAGTTCGGCGAGCCGCTTGGCGGCCCGTCCGGTCGGCGCCACAAGGACGATCTTCGCCCTCTTCGCGGCGGCCAGCTCCACCACCGACCGGACGGTGAAGCTCTTGCCGCAGCCCGGACCGCCGGTCAGCACCGCCACCTTCGACGTCAGCGCGAGCTTGACGGCGTCCTCCTGCTCGGCGGCGAGGGCCTGGCCGGTGCGCTGCCTCAGCCACGGGAGCGCCTTGTCCCAGTCGACGTCGGCGAACGCCTTGAGGCGGTCGGTCGGGGCGTCGAGCAGTTCGAGGAGGCCGCGCGCGAGGGAGCGTTCGGCGCGGTGGAAGGGGACGAGGTAGACGGCGGGGATCGTGGCGGCGTCCTCGCCCTCGCCGGGGATCGGCTCCCGGACGACGCCCTCGTCGCGGGCCAGTTCGTCCAGCGCCGGGACGACCAGCTCCCGCCCCACGCCGAGGATCTTCTCCGCCGCCGTGACGAGGTTCGGCTCGGGCAGGAAGCAGTGACCGTCGTCGGCGGCCTCCGACAGCGTGTACTGGAGCCCCGCCTTGATCCGCTCGGGGCTGTCGTGCGGGATGCCGACGGCCTGCGCGATCGTGTCGGCGGTCTTGAAGCCGATGCCCCACACGTCCGACGCGAGCTGGTACGGCCGCCGCCGGACGGTGTCGATCGACTCGTCCCCGTACTGCTTGTAGATCCGGACGGCGAGCGACGTGGACACGCCGACGCCCTGGAGGAAGACCATGACCTCCTTAATGGCCTTCTGTTCCTCCCACGCCTGGCCGATCCGCTTGGTCCGCTTCGGCCCGAGCCCCTGGACCTCCACCAACCGCTCCGGCTCCTCCTCGATGATCCGCAGGATGTCGGTGCCGAAGTGCCCGACCATCCGGTCGGCCATCACCGGACCGATCCCCTTGATCATGCCGGAGCCGAGGTAGCGGCGGATGCCCTGGATCGTCGCGGGCAGCACGGTCGTGTACGAGTCGACCTCGAACTGCCGCCCGTACTTGGGGTGCGAGCGCCACCGTCCGACGAGCCGCAGACTCTCCCCGACCTGCGCACCCAGCAGCGCGCCGACGACCGTGAGCAGGTCGCTGCCGCTCTTGGCGGTCGCGACGCGGGCGACGGTGTAGCCGGTGTCCTCGTTGGCGTAGGTGATCCTTTCCAAGACTGCGTCAAGCTCCGCCGGACGCGGCGCGGCGTCGGGCGTCGGGGAGGTCGGCACGGTCACCATGATGGCCGATCCGTGTGACAACAAGCGCCTGCCGCGACCCTGTGGAAAACCCTGCGACGGCGCTGCGGCAACTTGGCCGGATCCGGCAGGCGTTCTGGATCTTCCGATGATCGCGACGTACGGTCCGGGCGCACCCCGTAAGGCGCATGAGAGGAAACGCTGGTGTTCCGCTCCCGAGCCCAGGCGCTGGTGGCACTGACCGCCCCCGCCGCGTCACTGACCCTGATCCTGTCCGCCGCTCCCGCCGTGGCATCGCCCGCGGACCTGGGGAAAGACCCGATTCCCGGCTTCACCGACAAGAACTCCGAATGGCAGCGACGGTACGAGAAGCTGTTCGGGGACGTCCCGTCCGCGAAGGTCGCCCGCGCCCTGGACGCCGACCTGGCGAGCGAACCCGGCCTCGCGACGACGACCGGTGACTGGCATCGCGTCCAGCGCATCGTGAAGTACTTCAAGTCGTACGGGCTCCAGCCCGAGATCAAGACCTACTACGCCTACCTGACCATGCCGGAGCGCGTGAAGGTCGAGATGACCGCGCCGAACCGCCAGGTGCTGCCGGTCAAGGAGAAGAAGCGGCCCTGGCAGAAGGACTTCGACAAGGTCATTCCGGGGCACAACGGGATGTCGCCGTCCGGGAACGTCCAGGGCGAGGTCGTGTACGCCAACTACGGGCGGCCCGAGGACTTCGCGCTGCTGGAGAAGAACGGCATCTCCGTCAAGGGGAAGATCGTCCTCGCGCGGTACGGGGCGGTGTTCCGCGGCATCAAGCCGCGCGAGGCGTCCAGGCACGGCGCGAAGGGCGTCCTCATCTACTCCGACCCCGCCGACGACGGGTTCACCAAGGGCGAGGTGTATCCGAAGGGGCCGTGGCGCGCCGCGGACGGCATCCAGCGCGGCAGCATCGCGCAGATCCAGCTCGCGGCCGGTGACCCGCAGACGCCCGGCTGGCCCGCGGTGAAGGGCGCGCACCGGATCCCGCCGTCGAAGGCGCCGATGCTGCGGGACCTCGTCCCGACGACGCCGATCTCCTACGGCGCCGCCGAGCCGCTGCTGCGGGCGCTGAAGGGCGCCGAGGTGCCGAAGGAATGGCAAGGCGGCCTGCCGTTCAAGTACCGCTTCGGGCCCGGCGGGACGAAGGTCCACCTCGATCTGAAGAACAAGTTCGAGGTGCGTCCGCTGTGGAACGTCACCGTGCGCATCCCAGGCAGTGAGCACCCAGAGCAAGAGGTCATCGTGGGCGCGCACCACGACGCCTGGACGTACGGCAGCAGCGACAACCTGTCCGGTACGGAGAACGTGCTCCAGGTAGGACGCGGCCTAGGGAAACTCCTGAAGAAGGGGTGGCGTCCCAAGCGCACCATCGTCCTCGCCACGTGGGACGGCGAAGAGTACGGCCTGTTCGGCTCGACCGAGTACGCCGAGGAGCGGGCCGAGCAGCTCCGCAACGCCGTCGCGTACGTGAACATGGACGGCGCCGGCGGCTCGAACTTCGGTACCTCGACGACGCCCGCCCTGGACGAGTCCGTCATCGAGGCGACCAAGCAGGTGGACTGGCCCGGCACCAGCGGGACGCTGTACGAGGCGTGGAAGGCGCAGAACGACGGGAAGACCCCGATCGGCCGCATCGGCGGCGGCTCGGACTTCCAGGCGATCTTCCAGCGGTACGGGGTGCCGGCGATGGACATCGGCTCGTCCTCGACCGGCGGTGGAGGCAATTACCACTGCTCGTGCGACGACAACTACTGGATGTCGAAATTCGGCGACCCGACCTGGCAGTACCACACGGCCATGTCGCGGCTCGCGGGGATCGTGACGCTGCGGCTCGCGAACGCGGACGTCGTCGCGCTCCGCTACACCCCCTACGCCGAGGAGACCGCCAAGTACCTCGCCGACTACACCGACGAGCAGCGCAAGCGGCTCGGTTCGGTCGTCGTGGACGTCTCCCGCGACATCGAGCAGGCCAAGGCGTGGCAGCAAGCCGCGACGGCGCTGCGGGCCCGCGCGGACGCGGCGCTCCGCAAGGGTGACACCGCCGCGTTCCGCCGCCTCAACGACCGGATCATGCAGGCCGAACGCGACCTGCTGACCCAGGCGGGCCTGCCGGGACGTCCGTGGTACCGGCACCAGATGTACGCGCCCGGCATCGACACCGGTTACGCGACGCAGCGGCTGCCCGCGCTCTACGACGCGCTGTTCGTCGACCGCGATCCCCGTTCCGCGAAGGCGTACGAGGCCCGGCTGTACCGGAGCCTGCGCGCGGCGACCCGCACCCTGGACCCCGGAGGAAACCTGTAACGAGCGCCTGGCGCCGTCCGGCGCCGCCCGGCGAGGGGCCGTATCCGGAAGACCACATTTTCCGGATACGGCCCCTCGTCAGGTGGCGCGATCCTGTAACTTCCGTGATCATCTCATTTGATCATTTTTCCTGAGGGATCGATCCCGGAGGAGGCAGGATGCAGCAGCGGCTGAGCCGGCGGGGCTTCGGTAAGGCCATGGGGCTGGCGGGGCTCGGCGCCGCAGCGCCCGCACTGGTCGGCGGATGCTCGGCGAAGGAGCACTCCGCCGGGACCCGCGCGGGCTCGGCCGCCGCGCGGCA
>JBOHBY010001156.1:0-1783 GCA_050698635.1 Spirillospora sp. | reverse complement strand
AGCCTGCTCGCCGCGGGCGACGTCCCGCGCGACCGCGCCGCCGAGGCGCTGCGGTTCGCGGCGGGCAACGACCACTTCTTCCTGAACGCGGGGATGGCGGCGGCGAAGGCGTGCGCGGACGCGGCGCGGAACGTCCCCGGGTCGAGCCTGGTCGTGGCGATGGCCCGCAACGGCACCGACTTCGGCATCCAGGTGTCGGGGACGGGCGACCGCTGGTTCACCGGCCCCGCCGGCGTCCCCGACGGCCTCTACCTCGGCGACTACGGCCCCGGCGACGCCAACCCCGACATCGGCGACTCGGCGATCACCGAGACGGCCGGGATGGGCGGGTTCGCGCTCGCCGCCGCGCCCGCGATCGTCCGGTTCGTCGGCGGCGAGGTCCCCGACGCGCTCGCCGCGACGCAGCGGATGTACGAGATCACCCTCGCCGAGCATCCGGCCTTGCAGATCCCGCTGCTGTCGTTCCGCGGCACCCCCGTCGGCGTGGACGTCGCACGCGTCGTCCGCACCGGGATCCTCCCGGTCATCGACACCGGCATCGCCGGACGCGAGGCAGGCACGGGCCAGGTCGGCGCCGGGCTCGTCGAACCGCCGCCGGACATCTTCACCGACGCCCTCCACGCCCTCGCGGAGACCGCGTAACGCCAGCGCAACCGCGTAACGCCGGCGCACACGGGTACCGACCCGAAATGAGCGAATTGATCACCGGGGAGCAGTTCGCGCTGAGCGCCGGGCCGTACCAGGCCGTCGTCACCGAGGCGGGCGCGGGCCTGCGCGAGCTGACGCACGAGGGACGGCCGCTGATCCTGTCGTACGGCGCCGACGAGCGGGCCCCGTCCGCGTTCGGGCAGCTGCTGGTCCCGTGGCCGAACCGCGTCGACCGGGGCCGCTACGAGTTCGGCGGCGCGGCGCACCGGCTCGACGTGTCCGAGCCGGACCGTGACTGCGCGATCCACGGGCTCGTCCGGTGGGCGGCGTGGCGGGCCGCCGAGCACGCGCCCGACCGGGTGCGGCTCACGCATCGGCTGCTCGGCACGGCCGGGTACCCGTTCCGCCTCGATCTGGAGGCCGAGTACTCCCTGGACGCGGCGGACGGCCTCCGTGTCCAGATCACCGCCCGGAACGCGGGCACGGCGACGGCCCCGTACGGCCACGGCGCGCACCCGTACCTCACGGCCGGGGAGCCGATCGACGCCTGCGCGGTCACGCTCGGCGCCGACCGCTACCTTCCGGTGGACGGCCGGATGATCCCGTCCGGGCCGTCCGCCGACGTCACCGGCACGAAGTACGACCTGCGCGCGGGCCCGCCGCTCGGCGACCGCCGGATCGACAACGCCTACACCGACCTGAACCGCGACGGCGAGGGCCGCGCCTGGGTGATCCTCGAAGGCGGCACGCGCACGGTCGGCCTCTGGGCGGACGACGCCCACCCCTGGATCGAGATCTACACCGCCGACAACGCCCCGCACCCCCGCGAAGGTCTCGGCGTCGAACCCATGAGCTGCCCGCCGAACGCGTTCGCGTCCGGCGAGGGCGTGGCGAGCCTCGAACCCGGCTCCGAGTTCACCGGCACCTGGGGAATTCGGGCGGGCCGGTAAGCGCCGCAGGTTTCCTCGAAGGCGCGAGGTGAGGGATCATGTCGGGGTGAATCTCAGCGTCTCCTCGTACGATGACCTGTCCGAGCGCATCGCCACCGTCCGCGACGAGCAGGGCGAGCAGCGGCCCGGCGGCGCCGACGGCCGGCAGCCGGTGCACACGGTGTACGTGCCCGCCGACCGGTTCC
>JBOHBY010001155.1:0-4777 GCA_050698635.1 Spirillospora sp. | reverse complement strand
GGCCGTGGGTGAACTCGTGTTACGTGATTGTTATCGCCAACAACAAATCAACCGGGCGGCGGGTCTGGCGGATCGGACAAGGCCGACATAAGTTGCGGGGCACAACATTCAGCTCGGTGGTCTCGTCCGCCGAACATCTCGGCCTTACCCCCCTCGGCCGCGGCACGGCGGCCACCCCCAGAAAGGACCCGGGCTATGCGCAAGGGGATCCTCAGCCTGGCCGCCCTCACGGCGGCCGCGGCGCTCACCCTCACCGCGTGCGGGGACGACTCCGGCGACTCCGGCGGCGACGGCGGCTCCGGATCGGCCAAGGGCAAGGTCGGCGTGATCCTGCCCGACACCACCTCGTCGGTCCGCTACGAGAGCTTCGACCGGCCCTACCTGGAGCAGGCGTTCAAGGCGGCGGGCGTCGGCTACGACATCCAGAACGCCGAGGGCTCCGCGCAGCGCTTCCAGACGATCGCCGACCAGATGCTCACCAGCGGCGTCACCGTCCTGATCGTGGACGGCCTCGACTCCAACTCCGCGGCCGCCGTCCAGCGCAAGGCGCAGGCGCAGGGCGTCAAGACCATCGACTACGACCGGCTCACGCTCGGCGGCGTCGCCGACTACTACGTGTCGTTCGACAACGTGAAGGTCGGCGAGGAACTCGGCAAGGGCCTGCAGAAGTGCCTCGGTGACAAGAAGTCGAACATCGTCTACCTGAACGGCGCGCCGACCGACAACAACGCGACGCTGTTCTCGCAGGGGGCGCACAGCGTCCTGGACAAGGCGACGACCTACACCAAGGTCGGCGAGCAGGCCGTGCCGGAGTGGAAGGCCGAGCGCGCCGCGACGATCTTCGAGCAGATGTGGACGGAGCAGCAGGGCAAGATCGACGGCGTCGTCGCCGCCAACGACGCGCTCGGCGCCGCGGTCGTGTCGATCCTCAAGAAGAACAAGGAGGCCGGAAAGGTCTCCGTCACCGGCCAGGACGCGACCCTTGAGGGCCTGCAGAACATCCTGGACGGCAACCAGTGCATGACGGTCTACAAGCCGGTCAAGCAGGAGGCCGACGCCGCCGCCAAGCTCGCCGTCGCCCTGATCAAGGGCCAGAAGGGCGAGACCAACGGCACGGTCAACGACCCGACCGGCAAGCGGGACGTCCCGTCGGTGCTGCTGACCCCGATCGCCGTCTACAAGGACAACGTCAAGCAGGTCGTCGACGACGGCTTCATCAAGAAGGCCGACCTGTGCAAGGGCGCCGCCTACGCCGCCAAGTGCAAGGACGCGGGCATCCAGTAGCGGGCATCCAGTAGCGGGCATCCAGTAGCGCCCCGCCGGCCGCGCTACTGGCAGGCCTCGTGGCGGGCCCCGTCCGCTGGGGACGTCCCGGATTCCCGGAAACCCGGGACGCAGGGGCCCGCCACGAGCACCATTCCCGCCAGGGCACCATGTCCCGGCCGGGAGACCTCGAAGGAGACAGGTGGCAGAAAACGGAGATCCCGTCCTCCGCGTGACCGGGCTCAACAAGAGCTTCGGCGCCGTCCACGTGCTGCACGACGTGGACTTCACGGTGCGGCTCGGCGAGGTGATGGCCCTCGTCGGCGACAACGGCGCGGGCAAGTCGACCCTGATCAAGTGCATCGCCGGGATCCACCCGTTCGATTCGGGACGGATCGAGTTCGACGGCCGCCCGGTCACCGTCGACGGGCCGCGCGCCGCGTCCGCGCTCGGCATCGAGGTCGTCTACCAGGACCTCGCGCTCGCCGACAATTTGGACATCGTGCAGAACATGTTCCTCGGACGGGAGCGCCGCAAGGGCATCGTGCTGGACGAGCCGTCCATGGAGGAGGCCGCCCGGGAGATCCTTGAGCGGCTGTCGGTCCGGACCGTCAAGTCCGTCCGGCAGCAGGTCGCGAGCCTGTCGGGCGGGCAGCGGCAGACCGTCGCGATCGCGAAGGCCGCGCTGTGGGAGTCGAAGGTCGTCATCCTGGACGAGCCGACCGCCGCGCTCGGCGTCGCGCAGACCCGGCAGGTCCTCGACCTCGTCCGGCGGCTGGCCGACACCGGGCACGCGGTCGTGCTCATCTCGCACAACATGAACGACGTGTTCGAGGTCGCCGACCGGATCACCGCGCTGTACCTCGGCCGGGTCGCGGCCGACGTCGCCCGCTCGGAGGTCACCCACGGCCAGGTCGTGGAGCTCATCACCGCCGGCCGTTCCGGTGATCTCGGCCTCGCGCCGCAGACCGCCGACGGCCTCTGAAAGGGGGGACCGCATGTCCACCGACTTCCCGGGCGGCCTCGCCAAGGGCGAGGGCGCCATGACGCTCGCGGACTCCGACTTCGCGACCGACCGGCGCGAGCACGACATGAGGTCCGCGCTGCTGGACTACTGGAACCGGATCAGGTCCGGCGAGCTCGGCGCGCTGCCCGCCGTCCTCGGCCTGATCTCCCTGGTCGCGCTGTTCACCGCGCTGAAGCCCGGCACGTTCCTCAGCACGGGCAACATGGCGAACCTGTCGGTGCAGGCGCTGCCCATCACGATCCTCGCGATGGGGCTGGTGTTCGTGCTGCTCCTCGGCGAGATCGACCTCGCCGCCGGCGTCGCCAGCGGGCTGTGCGCGGCCGTACTCGCCAAGCTCATCACCGACGCCGGACAGCCCTGGTACACCGCCGTGCTGAGCGGCGTCGCGATCGGCATCGTGATCGGGACGTCCATCGGCTGGCTCGTGTCCGTGCTGCGCATCCCGTCGTTCGTCGTCACGCTGGCGTTCTTCCTCGGCCTCCAGGGCGTCACGCTGAAGCTGATCGGCGAGGGCGGGACGGTGCCCGTCCGCGACGACGTCATCGTCGCCCTCTCCAACAAGAACATGCCGATCTGGCTCGGCTGGTCGCTCGCCGGCGTCTGCGTGGCCGGGTACACCGCGATCCAGCTGCTGCGGTGGCGGCGCCAGCGCGTCCGGCACCTGCACTCCAAGCCGGTCGAGTTCGTCATCGCGCAGTGCGCCGTCGTCGCCGCCGCGCTGCTGGTCAGCACGTACGTGCTCAGCCTCGACCGCGCCCCGAGCCCGCTGGTCACGCTCGGCGGCATCCCGTGGGGCGTGCCGCTGGTCGGCGCGCTGCTGATCGTCTGCACGTTCGTGCTCGGCCGCACCGCCTACGGACGGCACATCTACGCGGTCGGCGGCAACGCCGAGGCCGCCCGCCGGGCCGGGATCAACGTCACCCGCATCCGGATCTCCGTCTTCATGATCGCGTCCGGTCTCGCGGCGGTCAGCGGCATCGTCGGCGCGTCCCGGCTGAACTCCGTCGCCACCAGCGCCGGCGGCGGCAACACGCTGCTGTACGCGGTCGGCGCCGCCGTCATCGGCGGGACGAGCCTGTTCGGCGGGCGCGGCAAGGCGCGCGACGCCGTCCTCGGCGGGCTCGTCATCGCGCTCATCGACAACGGGCTCGGGCTGCTCGGCACCAGCGCCTACCTCAGCTACCTGATCACCGGGCTGGTGCTGCTGCTCGCCGCGAGCATCGACGCGCTCGCCAGGCGCCGGCGGTCGAGCACGGGACGATGATCCCGTGAACCCGGCCGCCGGGGACGCGGGGGAGCCGGTGGCCCGCACCACCGGCTCCCCGGCGCGGAACGCTGCTGATACGCTCACGGACCACGACCGCCTGGCGCGCGGGGGCGGCGCGGCACGGTGGGAGCCTCTCGGCATGTCAGTGACGCCAGCCCTGGATCTGCGCGGCATCGGCAAGAGCTTCGGTTCCGTGCAGGTCCTGCACGACGTCGCGTTCACCGCGCGCCGGGGCGAGGTCACCGCGCTCGTCGGCGACAACGGCGCCGGGAAGACGACCCTCGTCAAGTGCATCGGCGGCATCCACCCGTTCGACACCGGCGAGTACCGCTTCGAGGGCCGGCCGGTGCGGGTCGGCAGCCCGCGCGACGCCACCCGGCTCGGGATCGAGATCGTCCACCAGGACCTCGCGCTCTGCGAGAACCTCGACATCGTCCAGAACCTCTTCCTCGGCCGGGAACGGCGCCGCGGCCTCGCGCTCGACGAGGACACGATGGAGGAGCTGGCGCACGCGACGCTGTCGGGCCTGTCGGTCCGGACGATCGGCTCGGTGCGGCGGCGGATCTCGACGCTGTCGGGCGGGCAGCGGCAGACCGTCGCGATCGCCCGCGCCGTCCTGTGGGACAGCAAGGTCGTGGTGCTGGACGAGCCCGCCGCCGCGCTCGGCGTCGCGCAGACCCAGCAGGTGCTGGAGATCGTCCGGCGGCTCGCCGACCGGGGCCTGGCCGTCGTGCTGATCTCGCACAACATGAACGACGTCTTCGCCGTCTCCGACCGGATCGCCGCCCTGTACCTCGGCCGGATGGTCGCCCAGGTCAGCACCGCCGACGTCACCCACCGGCAGGTCGTCGAGCTGATCACCTCCGGCACCAGCGGCGAGCTCGGGCCGCGCCGATGACGAGGGGCCGATGATGAAGGGCGGACCGTCGCAGGAGGAGATCCGGCGGCACAACCTCGGGACGCTGCTGCGCTTCGTCCACCTGCGCGGGCCCGCGTCCCGCGCGACGCTCGCCGAGTCCCTCGGCCTCAACCGCAGCACGATCATGGCGCTGACCGCCGACCTCACCGCCGCCGGGCTCGTCCGGGAGGAGCTTCCGCGCGGGCCCGGACGCCGCGCCGGGCGCCCGTCGCTGGTCGTGCGGCCCGAGTCGACCCGCGTGTACGTGCTGGCGTTCGAGGTCGGCGTCGACCGGCTCGTCGTCGCGCGGGTGGGGCTGGGC
>JBOHBY010001154.1:0-2574 GCA_050698635.1 Spirillospora sp. | reverse complement strand
CAGGTCCGTGGCGGCCTCGGCGTTGATGCCGAGCACGCCGCCGATCTCGACGACGTCCAGGCCGTGGCGGAGCATGAGGTCCAGCGCCTCGCGTTCGCGCCCGCGCAGCCCCGACAGGGCGCCGTGGACGAACTGGCGGGCGTCCTGCCGCTGCGCCAGCTCCACGTCGTCGAGAAAGCCCTCCTCGGCCTCCGGCGCCTCGTGCCGCTGGGCGGGACGGTGCGGGTCGCGCAGCCGCCGCATGCACTCGTTGCGGACGAGCGCGTACAGCCAGCCGCGGAACCCGTCCGGTTCGCGGAGGACGGGAATGTGCGCGTAGGCGGCGATGAGCGCGTCGTGCAGGGCGCCGGCCGCCTGGTCCTGGTCGCGCAGCAGAGCGTGACAGTAGTCGTACAAGCGTGCCGCGTAACGATCCATGACCTGGATGAGGGCACTTGGATCACCTGCGGCCAGCGACCGCGCCAGGCGCTCGTCGTCGGCGCGGTCGAGAGTGGGCCATCCGGACACAAGGTCCTCCCGGGGCTGAGTCAGAATCCTCGTCCGCATCGTTGGACGGGTTTGAAGATCCGCTGGGGAGCGAGCGCGCTCTCCCGGCCCCGGCCTTCTGGCCGGTGGCCCGGGAGCCGTCTCGGCCGGCGGCCGGGCGTCTCGCCCCCGCCGGCCCCTCGGCGATGAGGGCGGCTCACTCTCCCTGGACACGGGCCAGAGGGGAAAGCGGGTCGGAGGCCCGACGGCCCCGCTCCCCGTCGGGCCTCCACCTAGATTGACGATCGACGCCCGCGCCCGGTTGACACGGATCGCAGGGAAAAATCAGGAACTACCAGGCGCGATCGGATGATCACCGACCGGCGGTCACCGAATACGGCGGGACAGCATCTGAAGAAAGATCTTCTGGATCTCCTGCGGCGTCATCGCGATCTGGACACTGCCGTTCGTAACCTGGGCAATCTGCTCCAGCTCACCCCGGTCGACGCCCTTGCCGAACCCGATCATGTTGACCTGGATCGGCTTGTTCGCGTCCTGCATCTGCTTGAGCCGCTGCAAGGTCTGCTGCAGGGCCGGGCCGCCCGGGTCGTCGTTCTTGCCGTCGGTCAGCAGCAGGATGGAGTTGCCGAACTCCGGCTTGTAGCTCTTGTTCATCGTCTCGTAGGCGGCGAGCATCGTCCGGTACAGGCCGGTGTCGCCGTTCGGCTTCGGCTTCATCTGCTGGAGCGTCGACAGGAACAGCCCGCGCCGCGTGTTCGACCCGATCCGCTCGTCCAGCGGGCCGATCGAGATCATCTGCTTGTACGGGCTGTCACCGTTCATGTTCGTCGAGAACAGCCACTGGCCGAGTTCGGTGTCGTCCGAGAGCATGCTGAGCCCGCCCTGCGACACCCGCGCGATGGCCTGCAGCCGGTTCACGTTCGGCCCGACCTGCTCGGCCATCGAGCCGGACACGTCGATCAGCACGAGCATCCGCAGCCCGAGCGTCAGCTTCGACCACGCCTGCATGATCTTCGTGACGTCGGCGCTCTTCGGCGCGGGGAGCTGGCGCGGCCTGGCCGGGCTGACGCCGGCCTTCTCGCCGAAGCCGTTCGGTGCCTTGCCGTCCGGCGTGCGGAACCCGAGCGCGTGGACGTCGCTGCGCGTGGCCTCGGTGCCCATCGCCTTCTCCAGCAGGCGCGCGCCCTCGCGCTTGCCCTCGTCCTGGCTGGTGACGGTGAACGGGTAGTCCATCGACAGCGTGCCTTCGAGCGGGTACAGCGCGACCGCCGGCTCCTCCGGCCTGGTCTGGTTGTACTTCCACAACGCCTGCTCGGACGACAGCGAGATCGGCTGCTTGCCGGAGCGGCCCTTGCGGAAGTGCGTGAACTCCGCCGGCACGTTCGGGACGATGCTCTCCCGGACGGTCCGGACGATGCCGGTGAAGATCGAGTCCCGGTTCGGGTCGTTGGCCAGCAGCGTGCTGGTGATCATCAGCGAGCCCATGCCCGCCGCGTTGCGCATCGGGTCCGGCACGACCAGCCGCACCGAGCCCGCCGGGATCATCTGGTTCTTGGTCACCGCGCCGCCCGCGACCCCGCCCGCCGCCTTGAGCAGGTTGTCCCAGGACGGGCTCGCGGTGATGCCCTGCTGTTTGAGCTGCGACGCGAGCGACTGCGGCAGCCCGACGACGATCGGGCTCGTCGCCACCGACGTCCTGGTCGAGGCGACCTCGCCCTTGCCGCCGTCGCTGGACTTCTCTCCGGACGCCTGCGCCAGCGACAGCCACAGCGACGAGTCGGGGATCCACACGTCCGGACGCTCGTTGGACGGGTTCGCCACGCTCTGCCCGGACAGCAGCGTCGACACCGCCGCCGGCTCGGCCCTCCGCACCGTGGCCCGCACGCACTTGCCGCCGGCCTCCTGCTTGGAGTCGTTGAACCGTCCGGCGGCCTTCTCCACGACCGGCGCGATGTCGGGCGCCGCCGCGACGGTCAGGTTCATCGCGCCGTCACCGGAGCAGCCGCCGCCGCTCGCAGCGAACGCGTACACGCCGACGCCCAGCAGCACCGCCAGGCCGACGGCGCCCGCCATCGGCCCGATCAGCGC
>JBOHBY010001153.1:0-3507 GCA_050698635.1 Spirillospora sp. | reverse complement strand
TGCGCGAGGCCGGCCAGGCCGACCGGTGCGAGCAGGACGGGCAGCGCGAGGTCGACGCCCGCGACGGTGGTCGCCAGTTCCGGTGTCCGGTGGCCGGTCAGGACGCGGGGACGGAACTCCCAGCGCGCGAACGCCTCCCGGTTCGCGGCGAGCGTGACCAGGTCGTCGGCGCCGCCGTCGATGTACTCGCGGACCATCGCGGGCAGGCGGCGGCGGGCCGCGCGCCGGTAGTCGTCCACGTTCAGCAGCGGGCTCGGGGCCCGGGAGCGGAGGTCGAATCCGAACGCGCGCATCGGCCTGCTCAGGCGCAGCGCACGTTGATGACGGCCGGCCTTCGCTCCTCGCGCACCGCACGCAGCCCTCGGCGTAGTGCGGGGACGAGGTCGGCGCGTTCGGTGACGTGTTCGCCGTAGCCGCCTGAGGCTTCCGCGTATTTCTCGAACTCGGGTATCGGGTCCAGGCGCGCGAACGCGCTCACTTCTGTGGAGGCGGCGGCATGGCCTTCGGGATACATGGTCAGCGCGGAGTTCTCGACGGCGGCCCAGCGGCCGTTGGCGGCGATGACGGTCAGGACCGGCAGGTCGTGGGCCCGCATGGCGTGGTGGCACGCGGCCGGATTGGCGAACATGTACGAGCCGTCGCCGAGCGTCGCGATGACCGTCCGGTCGGGTCTGGCGAGGCGGACGCCGAGCGCCGCCGGCAACCCCCAGCCGAGCCCGCCGTCGGGCGGCAGGCCGAAGTAGCCGCCCGGTTCCAGTCCCGCGAGGAGGTCCGGACGCGCCCAGTACTCGTTGACGATCACGCTGTCGTCCGGTCGGACCCGGCCGATCGCCCAGTTCAGGAATGTCTTGTCGATCGGCCCTCCGGTGTGGGCGGCGGTGTCGAGGGCCGCCCGGCGGCGGTCGGCGTGGTGGCGGGCCGTTTCCGCGATCTGGTGGTGGCGGTCGGGGTCGATTGTGGACGTTCGCTCGTCCAGCGCTGTGATCAGGGCGGTCAGGAGGGCGTGCGGGGTGGTGGTGATCGACAGGTCGGAGCGGTGGCCGCGGATCGGGTACGCGCCGAAATGCGGATCGGGCCCGCACTGGACGACGGTCGCCTCGTCGCGTGGTCGCGCCGACCCTGGGGTCCAGGGGACGTCCACGTCGAGGAAGCACAGCACGTCCGCCTCGGCGAGGACCGGAGCGAGGTCGAACCCGAGGTGCAGCGGGTTCGCGGACGGGACGTTCACGAACCGCGGCTTGTGCTCGACCACGCCGACGGAGAAGCGGCGGCACAGGTCGTCCAGGAGCGGGACCGTACGCGGGTCGGCTCCCGTCGACGCGGTGACGATGACGGGGAGGCGCGCCTCCGCCAGGTGGTCGGCCAGGCGGGCGACCGCGTCCGGGTTCGGGGACGCGGGGACGGGAGGCGCGGCGGGCCCGTCCCGCACCTCGACTCCGTAGGCCGGCCGGGCCAGCGTTTCGCGCGGCAGAGTGAGATACACCGGCCCGGCCGGCTGCGTACGCGCGACGTCGAGCGCCCGGTCCACGACCGTCTCGACCTGCACCCCGTCACGCAGCTCGTAGTCCCATTTCACGAATTCGCGGAGCATGCCCGCCTGGTCGTACAGCTCCTGCGCCCAGTGGATCCCGGCGTCGCGGGCGCCGGGGGCGCCGTCCTCGAACAGCGGGGTGCGCCCGGCCGTGACCAGGAGCGGGACGCGGGCCCGCGCCGCGGTGAGGACGCCGCACACCGCGTTCGCCGTCCCGACGCTCGTGTGCAGCATCACCGCCTGCGGGCGTCCGCCGGCGAGATGCGCGCCGTGCGCCATCGAGACGGCGAGGTTCTCGTGCGCGCAGACCACGACCTCCGGCAGGTCGAGCCCGGATTCCGGCACCCGGCCGTACGCCTCGACGATCGGCGCGAAGTCCGTCCCGGCGTTGACGAAGAGGCGGTCGATCCCGCGGTTCTTCAGCAGCGCGAGGTAGGCCTCGGCGACCGTCCCGGCCGCGATCTTCCGCGTCCGCCCCATCAGCGGGCGCTTGGCGTCTCGGTGAGGTTGAACAGGCGCGCGGCGTTCAGGCCGAGGATGTTGCGCTTGGCCTCGGCGTCCAGGAACCGGATGCCGAGGATCGAGCTCGGCAGGTCGAAGTCCCAGTGCGGCCAGTCGGAGGCGTACAGGAGCTGGGTCTCGGCGTTGATCGCCTTCATCGTCGCTTCGAGGAGGTCGTGGTCGTCGCACTCCATCGGCTGGGACGTGTAGTACATCTCCCGCATGTACTCGCTCGGCAGCCGGGTCAGCAGCGGCGCCTCGGACGTCCGCTTCAGGTACTCGTGGTCGAGGCGCTGCATCATGAACGGCACCCACGCCAGGCCGCTCTCCACCCAGATGACCTTCAGCCGCGGGAACCGCTCGGGCAGCCCGTTGATGATCCAGTTCGTCAGGTGCACCATGTTGCAGTGCACGAACGACAGCGCGTGCACCGAGATGAACCGGTTCATGGTCTTCATCCAGTCGTCGTCCCACGTCGGACCGGCGTGGAACGCCAGCGGCAGGCCCGTCTCCTCGATCTCGGCGTAGAGCCGCATGAACGCGTTGTCGTGGACGGGCGAGTACCGGATGCTCGTCACCAGGAACCCGACGACCCCGGGCCGCCCCGCGAATTCGCGGACGATCCGCAGCGACATCTCGGGGGAGCGCAGCGGCAGGTACGGCATGAACTTGATCCGTGGTTCCTCGGCGCAGAACGACTCGACCATCCACCGGTTGTAGGCGTAGGCGGCCTGCGCCTCGCCTTCGGCGAGCGGCGACATGCCGAGCCCGAGCAGGCTGGTCGGGAAGATGACCTGGACGTCGATGCCGATGGAGTCCATCGCGCGGCGCGACAGCTCGATGTCGCGGTGCCGGGTGACGCCCTCGACCGCCTCGGCCTGCGGGTCCTGGTGCGGCACCCGACCGAACATCGACTGCGAGCTCACGCCCGACGCGCCAGGACCCGGGTACGGGACGTACATCATCGCGCCGCGTGCGTCGAGGGTGGCGAGCGAGTTCGACCTCATCACGGGGTTCTCCATGAATTCGAGAACCTCGCGCCAGTGGGCGTTGGGCTCGCGGTGCGAGTCCACGTCGACGACGAAGTAGTCGTCCAGGCCGTACTGCTGCGACTGCTGGCGCGCGTGGTCGAGCATCTCCCGGGTGTCGGTGAAGCGGTCGAACACGGGCGTGAGGGTCTTCACCCGCGGGTCGGTCGTCATCGCTGCTCCTGTCCGTCCTCGGGTCGCTGGGCCGCCGCGCTGACGCGGCTGTTGGAGAACCAGACCGCGAATTCGAACGGGGTGAGCGACTGGGCGTGCAGCAGGGCGGCGGCGGCCGTGCACGCCTCCGTCGGCGTCAGTTTCAGCTGGGAGAGTGCCGCCGTGCTGTACGGATTCTCCGAGCACCCGGAGTAGAGGCGGACGGCGGCCGTCAGCAGCGCCCCCAGCTCCGCCGGGTCGCGGGGGGCGTGCCCGGCCGCGGCGAGGTCGCCC
>JBOHBY010001152.1:0-2153 GCA_050698635.1 Spirillospora sp. | reverse complement strand
GGAGCCGACGACGATCAGGTCGGCGCCGATCCGGCTGGCGAGCACGGTGAGCCCGCGCCCGACGCTGCGTCCCTCCTGGACGTGCAGGTCGGCGGGGCGGCCGTCCAGCAGGTCCGCCGCCTGGTCGAGCAGGGTGCGGGCCTCGCCGGCGGCGGCGGGCAGGTTCGGCGGGTGGACGGTCGCCACGCTCAGCCGGCCGCCGGTCAGCGCGGCCATCGTCCACGCCAGGTCGAGGGCCTCCCGTCCGCCGGCGTCGTTGACGTATCCGGCGAGGACGTGGTCCCCGATCATGCGACCCGCGCTCCGATCATGCGATCAAGCATTCCCCTCAGGGCGCGGGTCAGACCAGGGGTAATTTGAGGTAGTTTTTCCTGCGTTGTCAATATTTGGGGGGATATGACATGGGGGCCGAGGCATCGGATCTCGAACCCGGGCGCTGGGCCATCGACCCGGTCCACTCCGAGATCACCTTCACGATCCGGCACCTGATGACCACGGTGCGCGGCACGTTTCCCGACTTCGGCGGCGAGGTGCTGATCGCGGAGGACCCGCTCGCCTCCAGCGCCCATGCCGAGATCCAGCTCGCCTCGATCGACACGCGCAGCGCCGAGCGCGACGCGCACATCCGTTCGTCCGACTTCCTGGAAGTGGACAAGCACCCCGTCATGACCTTCACCGCGACGGGCGTGGAGCGTGCCACGATCGGCCGCCGGGCCCGCACGCCCCGCTACCACCTGGACGGCGACCTGACGATCAAGGACGTGACCCGTCCGGTCCGGCTGCTGACCGAGTTCCACGGCGTCGGGCCCGACCCCTGGGGCGGCACCCGCGCGGGATTCACCGCGACGGCGTCCATCAGCCGCGGCGACTTCGGCATCGAGTTCAACATCCCCTTCCAGGGCGACAAGGTCATGCTCGGCGACGAGATCGCGATCGCGCTGGAGATCCAGGCCGTCCTGGCCACGGAGGACGCCCGCGTCTAGCCGGGACGGCCCTCCGCCAGGCGTGCGGCGTCGGCCGCGTTCATGGCGTCGTCCCTCAGTGGTGGTCGGTGCCCTCCGTGGTCGGTGCCCTCCGTGGTCGGGCCCCGGAATACGATCTCAGGTCGCGTGGTTCCGGTAGAGTAATTGAACGTTCTACTATCCGGGGAGGCCGGCATGCAGTTCGGGATCTTCACTGTCGGCGACGTCACGCCCGACCCGACCACCGGGCGGACGCCGTCCGAGGCCGAGCGGATCAAGGCCATGGTCGCGATCGCCGACAGAGCCGAGGAGGTCGGGCTGGACGTCTTCGCGACCGGCGAGCACCACAACCCGCCGTTCGTGCCGTCCTCCCCGACGACGATGCTCGGCTATGTCGCGGCCCGCACCGAGCGGCTGATCCTGTCCACCTCGACGACGCTGATCACCACCAACGACCCGGTGAAGATCGCCGAGGACTTCGCGATGCTCCAGCACCTGGCCGGCGGCCGGGTGGACCTCATGATGGGACGCGGCAACACCGCCCCCGTCTACCCGTGGTTCGGCAAGGACATCCGCGACGGCATCGACCTCGCCATCGAGAACTACCACCTGCTGCACCGCCTCTGGCGCGAGGACGTCGTCGACTGGCAGGGCAAGTTCCGCACGCCGCTCCAGTCGTTCACCTCGACCCCGCGCCCGCTGGACGGCGTGCCGCCGTTCGTCTGGCACGGCTCGATCCGCAGCCCGGAGATCGCCGAGCAGGCCGCCTACTACGGCGACGGCTTCTTCGCCAATCACATCTTCTGGCCGAAGGAGCACTTCCAGCGGCTGATCGGCCTCTACCGGCGGCGCTACGAGCACTACGGCCACGGGTCCGCGGATCAGGCGATCGTCGGGCTCGGCGGGCAGGTGTTCATGCGGAAGAACTCCCAGGACGCCGTCCGCGAGTTCCGGCCCTACTTCGACAACGCCCCGGTGTACGGGCACGGCCCGTCGCTGGAGGAGTTCATGGCCGAGACGCCGCTGACCGTCGGCAGCCCACAGCAGGTGATCGACCGGACGCTCGGCTTCCGCGAGTACGTCGGCGACTACCAGCGGCAGCTGTTCCTGGTCGACCACGCCGGCCTGCCGCTCAAGACCGTGCTCGAGCAGCTGGATCTGCTCGGCGAGGAGGTCGTGCCGGTGCTGCGC
>JBOHBY010001151.1:0-2345 GCA_050698635.1 Spirillospora sp. | reverse complement strand
CTTCAGCTCGAACCCCCGCGCGCCCGCGTCGACCGCCGACCAGAGCAGGTCCTCGTCGTCGAAGGTGGTGAGGATGCACACCGGCGGTCCGTCGGCCGCCCGCAACCGGCGCGTGGCCTCGATGCCGTCCGTGCCGGGCATGCGCACGTCCATGCACACCACGTCGGGCGTGCACTCGGCGGCGGCCTGGACGACGTCGCCGCCGTCGTCGCGCTCCCCCACGACCTCGATATCGGGCTGGCTGCGCAGGATGAGCCCGAAGCCCGCCCGCACCATCGGCTGGTCGTCGACCAGGAGCACACGGATCACGCGGATCACGCGGTCGCTCCGGCGAGGCGCCGCGGCAGGCGTGCCCGGACGACCCACCGCTCACCGTCCGGCCGGGCCCGGAACTCTCCGCCGATCGCGGCCACCCGGTGTTCGAGCCCCTCAAGGCCCATCCCACCACCGCCCGTGCCCTCCGCGCCAGGCGGCAAGCCATCCCCGAGCGCGCTCTCGACCAGCACCGTCACCCCCTCGTGGTCGACCCCGATGTGGATCGTCGCCGCCGGTGTCCGGGCATGTTTCGCGACGTTCGTCAGCGCCTCGCGCAGCACGTCGTGCAGGACGATGCGCGGCGCCGTCGACACGCCGTCGATGTCTCCGGCGACATCGAGGTCGATGCGCATTCCGGCGTCTCGGTAGGTGGTCAACAGGGTGTCCAGTTCTCCGGGGTCGAGGGGTGTCAGCGAGTGCGAGCCCTGGTGCATGAGTATCAGCGCCTGGCGCAGTTCGTCCATGCCCTTGCGGCCCACGTCCTCGGCCTGCCGCAGGGCGTCCGCGGCCTCCCCCGGGGACGAGTCGAGGATCATCCGCGCCCCCGAAAGGTGCAGGAGCACGACGCTGAAGCTGTGCCCCACGAGGTCGTGCAGGTCCCGCGCGATGCGCTGCCGGTCCTCGGCCACGGCGGTCTCGGCCAGCCTGGTGCGGGTGCGTTCCAGCTCGTCGATCAGCGCCCACTGCTGCCCGACGACGCGTCCGAAGATCCACCCGATCAGCAGCCCGGCCGACCAGATCCAGGCGCCGATGTTCTTGTGCCAGTCGTCGCCTCCGAGCGCCCAGATCAGGAACGGCGACACCATGACCAGCACGATCACGGCGCCGTCGAGCCGCCGCGGCCGGTCGGACGCGACCACCGCCAGCCCGACGATCACCACGAGGTAGGCGCTCTGGACGACGACGACCACGCCGCCCACCACGGACGGGACCGTCAGCCAGACGAGCAGGAGCCAGCCCGGCATCGTCCGCCACACCGCCCGGACGATCAGCGCCGGGAACATCAGCAGCGCCAGGATCCAGCCCCAGTCCGAGGCGTAGGCGAGGTTGAGCACCCCGAGGCCCGAGCCGAGCACGGCCGCGCCGATGACGTACTCGTCGCGGTCGCGGAGCAGTGACTGCATGCCAGGAACATAAGCCAAGGCAGGCACCCACCGGTTCCGACCACGGTGCCCGCGCGCCTCCTCCCGTGGTAGGAACGGGCGCCCTTTTCCCGTACCGGGGACCCTCCCACCAGGCACCGGAGGCCGAGGACGCGGATATCCGCCGGCTTCTAACTTCATCGGCACGGCGTCCGGACCGGCCGGGCCGTGAAGGAGGTCGTCATGTTCACCGCACTCGGCAGGCTGGCCGCCCGGCGCGCCAAGCTGCTCCTGTTCGGCTCGCTGGTCGCGTTCGCGGCGACCGTGATCCTCGGCGGCGGGGTCTTCGGAAGCCTGTCGTCGGGCGGCTTCGACGACCCGGGTTCGGACTCCGCGCGGGCCACCGAATTCCTTGAGCACGAGTTCGACGCCGGGACGCCCAACATCCTGCTCGTCGTCACCGCGAAGACCGGCGACATCGACGCCGCTCCGGCCACCACCGCCGGACGAGCACTCACCGCGGACCTCAAGAACGTCGAAGGCATCGACCAGGTGCAGTCGTACTGGGAGACGGGGTCACCACCGTCCCTGCGGTCCGGCGACGGCGACTCGGCGCTCGTGTTCGCCAACGCCCCAGGCGACGAGGACGTCGCCAACGCGACGGTTCAACGTGTGCAGGACAAGCTCGCCGGGGACAAGGGCGCGGTCACCGTCGCGGTCGGCGGCGAGGCGGCCATCGAGGAAGCGCTCGGCACCAGCCTGGAGGACGGCCTCGCGCTCGCCGAGATGATCGCCATCCCGCTGACGCTGCTGCTGCTCCTGCTGGTGTTCCGCGGCGTCGTCGCGGCGGTGCTGCCGCTCGTCGTCGGCGGGGCCGCGACGTTCGGGGCGTTCTTCGTCCTGTGGCTGATCGCCCAGGTCACCGACGTCTCGGTGTTCTCGATCAAC
>JBOHBY010001150.1:0-2084 GCA_050698635.1 Spirillospora sp. | reverse complement strand
GGGTCGAGCTGCGCCGCTCCCCCGCGGACGGCGGCGACGGCCCGCGCGATCTCGTCCGCGCCCGCGTCCTTGGTGAGGTAGCCGCGCGCCCCGGCCCGCAGCGCCGCGAAGATGGACTCGTCGTCGGCGTAGGTGGTGAGGACGACGATCTCCACCTCCGGATGGGCCTGTTTGATCCGGCGGGTCGCCTCCACGCCGTCCATCCGCGGCATCCGCAGGTCCATCAGGACGACGTCCGGGCCCAGTTCCGCGACCATCGCCACGGCCTGCTCGCCGTCCACGCAGGATCCGGCCACGTCGAGGCCTGGCAGCAGTTCGAGCAGCAGCACCAGGCCCTCGCGCACGACGGTCTGGTCGTCCACGACCAGGATCCTCGTCTTCTCACTCACCACGCCCCGCCTCCCACCACACCGCGTGTCGTCACACCGGCACCTTGAGGGACACGTGGAATCCCTTGCCGTTCGGTCCTGTCACCAGCGTCCCATCGATCAGTTCGGCGCGCTCCCTCATGCCGACCAGGCCGTATCCGCCGCCGCCCATCTCCACGACGGGTTCCGTGGCGCCGGTGTCGGTCACGTCGAGTTCGACCCTGTCGCTCAGATAGCGCAGGACGACATGTGCGCGCGCGCCGGGAGCGTGTTTGCGGACGTTCGTGAGCGCCTCCTGCGCGGTACGGACGACGGCGAGCCCCGCCTGCGGTGACAGTTCCCGAGGCGCCCCCGTCACCCGCACGTCGCAGGGGCGGCCGGTGCTCGCGTGGAACTCCTCGGCCAGTTCCGCGATGGCGTCCTTGGGCTCCGGGATGTCCCCGCGGAGGGTGGCCAGGGCCCGCCTGGTCTCGTCCAGGCCAGAACGGGCGAGGTTCCGCGCGCGCTCTACGCGGTCAAGGGCCTGCACACGGTCACCGTCCCGCGACAGCAGCAGCCGCGCCCCCTCCAGGTGGACGATCTGCGCAGACAGCGAATGCGCCAGAATGTCGTGGATCTCCCTCGCGATGTGCGACCGCTCCGCGAGCACGGCGTTGGCGGCCTCCGCACGGCGGGTCGCCTCCTGCGCGACCACGCCCCGGCGGCTCGCCGCGGCGCCGAGGGTGACGCCCATGAACGCGATCAGCAGCCCGAGGTCGGCGCCGTCGTCGCGGAACAGCTCCCCGAGGACGCTCACCGCGACGACCGTGACACCGCTGGCGGCGATACCCCAGATCAGTGGCAGCCGGTAGAACAGCGCCCAGAGGGCGATCATGGCGACGACGAACCCGCCGCCGAAGTCGGGCTCGATCCCGTAGAACGCCACCGAGACGGTCACGGCGCCCACCAGCAGGACGATCGACGCCGTCCGCCATGGCGAGTCCTTCGTCCGCCCGACCCGCACCCCGCCGACCAGGAAGACGATCATCACGACGTTCAGGGCGGTGATGGCCAGCCCGAGCCCGTGCAGCGCGGGCGGATCCTCGGAGTCGAACAGGGCGCGCACGTAGGCGATCAGCGCCCACAGCAGCAGCACGCCGACGATGACCGTCATCGCGTACCGCTCAATCAGCGACGTTCTGCACTTCACGCTACGAAGCTACGGGACCGGCGGCGCTGCCCGGATCGGCGCCAGGCTGGAACCCCGCTCTCCACCACCGGGTGGACGCGCGGTCGCGACCTGGGGCGGCGTCAGGCCGTCGCGGCGTCAGGCCGATGCGGCGTCAGGCCGATGCGGCGTCAGACGTCGATGCGCTCGGCGTCGAGCTCGGAGGCCCCGGCGGTGATGAACGCGCGCCGCGGGGCCACGTCGCTGCCCATCAGCAGCTCGAAGATCTTGGACGCCTCGTCGGCGTCCTCGACGCGGATGCGGCGCAGGATGCGGTAGCGCGGGTCCATGGTGGTCTCCGCGAGCTGGTCGGCGTCCATCTCGCCGAGGCCCTTGTAGCGCTGGACGGGGTCCTTCCAGCGCACGCCCTTCTTGCTCAGCTCGGCGAGCTTGCGCTGCAGCTCGGCGTCGGAGTAGGTGTAGACGTACTTGTCCATCCCCTTCTTGGGGTTGGACAGCTCGATCCGGTGCAGCGGCGGGACGGCGGAGTAGACCCGGCCGTCGGCGAC
>JBOHBY010001149.1:0-1849 GCA_050698635.1 Spirillospora sp. | reverse complement strand
CGAGGTCGCGCTGTTGCGGACCCGGGGCATGGGGATGGGGCAACTCGCGCGGCTCGGCCTCGCCGAGGGCCTGCTGATCGTCCTGCCCGGCGCGGTCCTCGGCCCGCTGCTGGCGCCGCCCCTGCTGCGGCTCGCCGCGCACGCCCCGACGGTCCGCGACTCGGGGCTGCGGCTGGACGCCGTGTCGCCCGCCCCGCTGTGGATCGTGGCGGTGGCGACGGCGCTGATCTGCGCGGTCGTCCTGACGGTCCCGACGCTGCGCGGCGCGAACCGCACCTTCGTCGAGGCGCAGGCCGGGATCGGCCGGACCGGCCGGCTGCGCGGATCGGGCGCCGACCTGGCCCTGCTCCTCGTCGCCGGGCTCGCGATCTGGCAGCTCACCCGCTACGGGGCGGACGGCGCCGGCGGCGGGAACACCGCGTCGGGGATCGACCCGTTCATCGTGTCGGGACCGGCCCTCGCGCTCCTCGCCGGCGGGGTGCTGCTGCTCCGGCTCGTGCCGGTGACGTCCCGGATCGCCGAACGGGCGGCGACGAGGGGGCGCGGGTTCGTCACCGCCCTCGGCACCCGGCAGGTCGGACGGCGCCGCCTCCGCTACGCCGGGCCCGTCCTGCTGCTCGTCATGGCGATGGCGGTCGGGGTGCTGTCGGTGACGACGATGTCGACCTGGCGCCGCTCGCAGACCGAGCAGGCCGACTTCCAGGCCGCCGCCGACCTGCGCGTCACGCGCGCGACAGCACCGGAGTCGCCGACGCCGCTCGGGCAGGCCGGACGGGTCGCGGCGCTGCCCGGCGTCACCGGGACGACGGCGGTGCTGCGCACCGAGGCCGACCTCGGCGACGCGTCCGCGACGATCCTCGCCGCCGACACCGGGGCGCTCGGCCCGGTCCTGCGCGTCCAGCCGGGACTCCAGAACGACCTGCGCCTGGACGAGCTGGCCAAGGCACGCCCGGCCTTCCCGGGGCTGACCGTCCCGGGCAAGCCCCAGCGGCTGCTGCTCGATCTGAAACTCGGCCACGCCGGGCCGGTGCCCGGAAAGCCCGCGAACTACAAGCCGCCCGCGGACACCCAGTACAAGATCGCGGTGACCGTCGCCGACGCGCGCGGCCTGGTACGGCAGGTCCCCCTGCCCGGCCTCCTCGCGGACGGTCGCGCACACACCCTCGCGCTTGACGCGTCCACCCTGGCCGGGCCGGGCGGCGTCCTGTCCTACCCGCTGTCGGTCCGAGGCCTGCACTACTCCTACGACGACAACATCTACTCCGGGCCGCTCGACCTGGAACTCCTGCACGTGCGGGGTGACGGCACCGGGGAGGCGGCACCGCCCGCCGGGGCGCGCTGGGACGCGTTCGTCCAGCCGTCCGACTCGCGGCCGGGGGCGCGTGCGGAGACGGCCGCGGGCGCGCTGACGAAGATCGCCATTGAGTCGCCCCCGGGCTGGGCCTCGGAAGGCGACACCTTCGAGGCCATCGGGACCGTCAACGCCCTGCTCGCCACGGGACAGCCCACCCCCCGAGGCGGGGCGGCCGGGACCAACACCGACCTCCTGCCGCTCGTGCCGGGCGTCATCACCGAGGAGACGGCCCGCCGCGCCCACGTCGGTGTCGGCGGCAAGGTCACGGTCGGTACGGTCGACGGGCAGCAGCCGGTGAAGGTCGTCGGGATCGCGCCCGCGCTGCCGAGCGTCCCGCCCGGTGAGCCCGGCATCCTCGTCGACCTGCCGACGCTGACCGGCACCCGGCTCGCCGCGGGCGGAACCGCCCCGGCGAGCATCGTGCCCGGTGAGTGGTGGACGTCCGCGCGCGACGGCCGCACCGGCCCGGCCGCGCGGTCGCTGTCGGGCCACCCC
>JBOHBY010001148.1:0-5619 GCA_050698635.1 Spirillospora sp. | reverse complement strand
CTCCCGTATGGCGGCGGGGGTTCCGGTCAGCGACGCCATGCGCGCGGCGGGCGGGAAACCCACGTCCATGCGCTCGGCCAGTTCCCGTTCCGCGAAGGTGACCGCGTCCCACCGGACGAGGGCCTGGACCGCAGGCAGCGCCCCTTCCGCGGCCACCACGACGGGCCCCTGCGGCCGGACGAGCGACGCCGCGTTCATCCAGCGCCGCAGCGTCTCCTCCCCGGCGCGCAGATCCGGCCGTCCGAGCAGGACCCAGCCGTCCAGCAGTAGCGCGGCCCTGTAACCGCCTTCTGCGGGCGGCTCGGCTCCCGGTGTGGACACGACCAGAGCGCGTTCCGGACCAAGCCGTTCGAGAATGGCGTCCCGTCCAGAGGTGCGCACGGGCACACCGGGGAACGCCCTCCCCAGTTCCTCCGCCGTCCGTTTGGCTCCCACCACCACGGCGCGCAGATGGGCGAACCCGCACTCGGGGCACTGCCAGTCGCCCGCGATGCGTCCGCACCAGCGGCAGTAAGGCGCGGCATGGGACGAAGGCAAAGACAAGGGCCCCTGGCACGCCACACACTGCGCAGGCGTACGGCAACGCCCGCACGCGATGGCCGGGACGTATCCGCGCCTGGGAACCTGCACCAGGACCGGGCCCTCCTCCAGCGCCTGACGGGCGGCCTCGAACGCGACGTTCGGCAGGCGTGCGGTACGGGCGGCGGCATCGCGGGCGAGTTGCGCATCCTCCCCCACGTACCGGACGCGGGGCATCGCCGTCCGGATACGCCCCCGATCGGCAATGAGCGTGTGCGCCCAGCCGGATTCAACGAGCTGGGTGGAGTCGGTCGTCCTGGTGAACCCTCCTATGAGCGCCCCGGCCTTCGCCCGGTGCGCGCGCAGGGCGAGGACGTCACGCGCATGCGGGTATGGGGCGTGCGGCTCGGCATGGACGTCGTCACCGTCGTCCCACAGCACGGCCAGGCCGAGGTCGGCGACAGGAGCGAACATGGCGGCGCGTGTGCCGACGACAGCCCGCGCAGTGCCGCGCAGGATCGACAGCCATCTTCGATAGCGCTCCGCAGGACCCAGTTCGGCTGTCAGCGCTACGTGAACGCCCTCCCTCAACTCGTCCTTGAGGGCGGCGTCCACACGTGCCACATCACGTCCGTCGGCCACGACGACCAGGGCACCGCGCCCACCACGAAGGGTCACGGCCACGGCTCGCGCTATGGCCGCCGTCCAGTCGGGGCCGGGCAGCGCCGTCCAGACCGCCCGCGGAGCCCTGCCGTCCGCCAGAGCGCTCAGGAACGACGCCCCTGACGGATAGTCGCTCCACACACCGAAGTCGTCCGTGGCGGCGGCCTCCGGCGATTCGCCCACGGTGTCGTCGGCCTCGGGCACAGGTTCCGCTTCCACACGTGCGTGCCTTGGTGGAACGGCCAGCCGGAGCACGTCCGCGAACGTGCCCGCGTACCGGTCGGCCACCTCCCGGACCAGCGCGGCGACCTCCGGCGTAAGAACCGGCTCCGACGACGTGACCCGCTCCAGAAAGAGCAGCTTGCCCTCATGGTCGCTCTCGGCGACCCGCTCCAGGACGAACCCGTCAACGAGCTGACCGGCGAACCGCACCCGCACCCGGCACCCGGGCACCACCTTGGTGTCCATCTCAACGGGCACGAGATAGTCGAACGGACGATCCAGGTGCGGCAGCGACATGTCGACCGCGATCCGCGCCACCGGCAGCTCTTCCGCCGGACGGCGCGCCCCCTTCTTCCCGGACTTGCCCGCCTTACCCGCGTTACCCGCCTTACCCGCCTTACCTGACCTTTCCGGCTTCTCCGGGGACGTTCGCGGCAGATCGTCCAGCCCGGGGATCAGGTCAGTTCCGCCGCCGTCCTTCGTCACGTTCCCGTCCTACCAGATCAACCCGACAGTCAACCGCGCACGCTAGGGTTGACCCAATTCGTAGGGGGCGCGCATCCCGTTGGCCCATTGCCCGATCACTCAAGCGCCTCGCCGTCCGACGAGCCCGTGCAGGCGATGACCACAGCGCATACTCAAGAGCGGGCGGACGCCCAAGCCCCGCATGGGCCGTCACGCCGCTCCCCAGGCCCCTCGTCCCCCTCCTTCTGGAAGAAGTGGGCGAACCCGCGCCACCCGGTGGTGGCCGCGACCGTCGCCGCGGGCGTTCTCCATCTGGTGTGGGCGCTGTTCCTGGCGACCGAGGGCGGCGACCTCGCCGCCCAGGCCGCCTGGACGGACTTCGCCTGGAAGCACCCCACGGCGGCCTACAGCTTCGCCTGGTACGGCGGAATGCATCCCGCCTCCTACAGCGTGATGTCGCCCTACCTGATGGCGCTCTTCGGCATACGCACGGTCGCCGTCGTGTCCGGGACGCTCTCCGCAACCCTCACGGCGTACCTACTGCGGCGTTTCAAGGCGCCCGTGGCCCTGCCCGCGTCCCTCTGGGCCGCGTTCGCCCTGTCGTGCAACTCGGCGTCCGGACGGGTCACGTTCGGCCTCGGCCTCACGTTCGCGCTCATGGCGGTGATCGTGGCGTTCACGCCGCACGGCACCCCGGCGCTGCGCGCGGCCGGGATGGTGGGTCTCGGCCTGCTGTCGACGCTCGCGAGCCCGGTCGCGGGCCTGTTCCTCATGGTGCTGGCCGCCGCGCTGATCCTCACCGGACGCCGCCGCGCCGGGATCTGCATCGCCATCGGCCCGCCGATCGTCGTCGGGACGACGAGCCTGCTGTTCCCCTTCAGCGGCGTCCAGCCGATCTCGGTCACCGCCATCGTGCTGCCCGCCATCGCCAGCGTCATCGCCATGCTGACCTGCGCGCCGCGCGGCTGGACGCTCGTCCGCATAGGCGCAGGCGTGTACCTGGCCGGGATTCTGCTGACCTGGCTGGTCCCGTCACCGGTCGGCAGCAACGTCGAACGCCTCTCGCTGCTGTTCGGCGGGATGTTCCTGCTGTCGGCGGTGGCGCGCGCGCACGGGCGCGTCCGCATCGGCGTGCTGTCGCTGGCGTTCATCGTCACCGCGTCCTGGCAGGTCGTGAAGCCCGTCGACGACCTGATCCACACCGAGCCCGCCGCGACCGCCGCCGGGAACGCCAGCGGCCTGATCGGCGAACTGAAGGCCGTCGGCGCCGACGACGGCCGGATCGAGGTCGTCCCGCTGCGGTCGCACTGGGAGTCGTCCGGGCTGAGCCGCCAGTTCACCCTCGCGCGGGGCTGGAACCGCCAGGTCGACGCCGAACGCCACGAGCTCTTCTACGAGGACGGCGCGCTGACGGCCGATTCCTACCGCGCGTGGCTGAACAAGTGGGCGGTGCAGTACGTCGTCCTGCCCGAGCAGGAGAGGGACTGGTCCGCCCGGGACGAGGCCGCGCTCGTCGAGAACGGCCAGCCGTACCTGACGGAGATCTGGCGCGACGAGCACTGGCGCCTGTTCCGCGTCCTGCGCGCGACGCCCCTGGTCGACCGTCCGGCGTCCGTCGGCAAGCTGGACTCGGGGAAGCTCGTCGTCGACATGCCGTCCAGCGGGTCCATCCTGGTGCGCGTCTCCTGGTCGCCGTGGCTCAGGGTGTCGGGCGGGGACGCCTGCCTAGCGCGCGCGGGCGACTTCGTCAGGATGCAGGTGGACAGGCCCGGCCGCTACAAAATCGCCGCCCGCTACAACCTCAGCCGCGGCAATCACTGCGACGAATAACGAACCCACGCGAAGGCCCCGGGGACGCAAGTCGTTCCCGGGGCCTTTCGTCAGGTCGGACGGGGTTACAGACCGGCGGCGGAGGCGAGGTCCTTGGCGCGGTCGGTCGACTCCCAGGAGAAGTCGGGCTCCTCGCGGCCGAAGTGCCCGTAGGCGGCGGTCCGCTGGTAGATCGGGCGGAGCAGGTCCAGGTCGCGGACGATCGCCGCGGGACGCAGGTCGAACACGTCCGCGATCGCCTTCTCGATCGCCTCGGGGGCGACCTTCTCGGTGCCGAACGTCTCCACGAACACGCCGACCGGGTGCGCCTTGCCGATCGCGTAGGCGACCTGGACCTCGGCACGGTCGGCGAGCTGCGCGGCCACGATGTTCTTGGCGACCCACCGCGTCGCGTAGGCGGCGGACCGGTCGACCTTGGACGGGTCCTTCCCCGAGAACGCGCCGCCGCCGTGCCGGGCCATCCCGCCGTACGTGTCCACGATGATCTTGCGGCCGGTGAGGCCGGCGTCGCCCATCGGGCCGCCGATCTCGAAGCGGCCGGTGGGGTTGACCAGCAGCCGGTACCCGTCGATGTCGAGGTCGAAGGACGCGAGCACCGGGTCGACGACGTGCTCCTTGACGTCGGGCGCGAGCAGTTCCTTCAGGTCGATGTCGGGGGCGTGCTGGCTGGACACGACGACGGTGTCGAGGCGGACGCCGCGGTCGCCGTCGTACTCGATGGTGACCTGTGTCTTGCCGTCGGGCCGCAGGTAGGGGACGTCGCCGCTCTTGCGGACCGCCGACAGCCGCTGCGCGAGCCGGTGCGCCAGCGTGATCGGCAGCGGCATCAGCTCGGGCGTCTCGTTGGTGGCGTAGCCGAACATGAGGCCCTGGTCGCCGGCGCCCTGCCGGTCCAGGTCGTCGCCCTGCTTGTCGCGGTCCTCGCCCTCGCGGGTCTCGTAGGCGTCGTCGACGCCCTGCGCGATGTCGGGCGACTGCGCGCCGATGGACACCGACACGCCGCAGGAGTGGCCGTCGAAGCCCTTCTTGGACGAGTCGTAGCCGATCTCCAGGATCTTCTCCCGGATCACGCCCGGGATGTCCACATAGGTCTCGGTGGTGACCTCGCCGGCCACATGCACCTGACCGGTCGTGATCATCGTCTCAACGGCGACCCGGCTCCGCGGGTCGTCCTTCAGCATCGAGTCGAGGATCGCGTCGCTGATCTGGTCCGCGATCTTGTCCGGGTGTCCTTCGGTGACGGACTCGGAGGTGAACAGGCGGCGAGACACGTACGTGCACTCCTTGCAGCGGCTGCTGACTGACGTCGCAGGACGGATATGTCTTCATTTTTGGTGGGGAATGCCCCCTACCCCACGGATCCTAGGGCCGAAGTCTAACCGGATCGTCGCCCGGCCTACCTCCGAAACGTGCTTGTGAACGGCCGGAGCGGCCGTTTCGGCACGGCGGCATCAGCCGAGGTTAGGGGGCCTCAGGCGGGCGCCGGCGGGTCGAGGCGCGCGGCGACGAGGTCCCAGACGACGTCGGCGAGGGCCTCCTTGGCGCCCCGCGGCACCTCGGTCGCCGAGCCGTCCGCGCCGAGGACGACGGCCGCGTTGTCGGGCCGCCCGAAGGTCATGTCCTCGCCGACCTGGTTGACGACGAGCAGGTCGCTGCGCTTGCGGGCGAGCTTGGCGCGGCCGTTGGCCAGGACGTCGTCGGTCTCGGCCGCGAACCCGACGATCACCTGGCCGGGACGGCGGGTCTCGCCGAGCTCGGCCAGGATGTCGGGGTTCTTGACGAGCCGGATCGGCTCCGGCTCCGTCCCCTCCGCCTTCTTGATCTTCGAGCCCTGGTAGCCGGCGGGACGGAAGTCGGCGACGGCTGCGGCCATCACGACCGCGTCGGCGGCGCCCGCGGCCGCGAGGACGGCCTCGCGCA
>JBOHBY010001147.1:0-2596 GCA_050698635.1 Spirillospora sp. | reverse complement strand
GCGGTACTGCGTGCCCTCGTAGGTCACCACGTCACCGGCGTTGTACGTGCTGCCCGCGGCCCACGTGGTGTCGCCGGGCGGGTCCGGGTCGCCCGGGTCGCCGTCACCTGGGACGCGGGTACCGACGTTGACCGCGGCCCACGAATTCGCGGTCGTGGTCCACTCGGGGCTGTTCTCGCCGTACAGCCCGGCGGCGGCGGCCAGGGTCGCGCGGCGGGCGTCGGCGTAGTTGGTCGTCGGGCGCATTTCTTCGGTGAGCGCCTTGTACCAGATCGCCGCGGCCTTCTCCCGGCCGATGCCGGTGATGGGCTTGTTGTCGTACGTCGGCGAGTTGTAGGACACGCCGTTGATGACCTTTTGCCCGCTGCCCTCGGACAGCAGGTAGAAGAAGTGGTTCGCGATGCCCGAGGAGTAGTGGACGTCCACGTTCCCCGCGCCCGGCCGCCAGTTGTCGAGCGAGTTGCCGTCCTGGCTCGGACGCGCCATGTAGCGCAGCGGGGCGCCCGTGCCGAAGATGTCGATCTTCTCGCCGATGTGGTAGTCGCCGACGTCGGCCGGGTTGTCCGACCAGAACTCCATGGCGGTGGCCATGATGTCGGACGTGGCCTCGTTCAGCCCACCGGACTCGCCCTGGTAGATGAGCCCGGCCGTGTTGGACGTGACGCCGTGGGTCATCTCGTGTCCGGCCACGTCCAGCGAGGTCAGCGGGCTGCTGTTGCCCTGGCCGTCGCCGTACGTCATGCAGAAGCAGCCGTCTTCCCAGAAGGCGTTCACGTACGACTGGCCGTAGTGGACGCGCGAGTACGCGCCGACGCCGTCACCGCGGATGCCCGAACGGCCGAAGACGGTCTTGTAGTAGTCCCACGTCTCGCCCGCGCCGTAGGCGGCGTCCACGGCGGCGGTCGCCCGGTCGTTCGCGGAGCCGTTGCCCCACTGGTCGTCACTGTCGGAGAACAGGGTGCCCCTGCCCGACTGGGCGCCCCTGAGGTCGGTGGTCTCGTGGTTGCCGCGTCCGGTGTCGCGCAGGACGTAGGACCCGCCCGACTGGGACGAGCCCACCTCGACGGTGCCGGAGTACATGCTCTTGCCGGTGCCGGTCTGGACGGCCTGCCACTCGATGACCTTCTTGCCGGTGACGGCGTCGGTCAGGACGTGCAGCCGGTTGGGGGCGCCGTCCTTCTGCAGGCCGCCGTAGACCGTCTCCCAGGCGAGGACGGTGCTGCCGTCCGCGGCCATCCAGACGACCTTGCGCGGCGCCACGCTGCCCTCCGCCTTCGGCGTCGCGGGCTTGGTGGACGCCAGCGTCGCCGGAGCGGTGTTCACCTTCATCGGCCGGGCGGACGACTGGGTGACGCGGGTGATGGCGCCGGACGGGGCACGGTGCACGACGATGTCGCCGCCTATGACGGGCAGCCCGTCGTAGGTCTGCGTGTAGCGGGTGTGCGTGGTGCCGTCCTGGTTCTTCAGGACGCTCTTGGCCGTCAGCTCGACCTCGCTGCCCAGCTTCAGCTGGGAGGCGGTCTTGTCCTGCTGCGCCTTGGCCGTGCCGACGAGCGCCTTGTACTCCTTGGCGCTCACCTTGGCGGGCAGCTGGCCCGGGTTGCCCTTGGCGGGGGGCTTGGCGGGGAGCTGGGCGGTGGCGGGTGCCGCCTGCATGCCGAGGACCGCGATGGCTGCAACGCCGACCAGCGCGGTGCTCGTGGTGACGCGCCTTCGGGCGCGCCTGGGGGAGGTGGATCTCACGCGGTGCTCCTTGTCTGCCGGCCCTGTCTGGGGGACGGGCCGAAGGGGGGCTCGCTCCGCCGGACGCGGTCGCGCCCGCGGAGCTCCGGAGTGCCGGAGAATGGTTGACTCGGGAACGATCGCATCCTTTTGTGTGCATGTCACCGTAAAGTTCGCTGTACGCAGCATCCGTAGGGACATCCGTTCCAGCGCAAGGGAAACCCCTACATCCCTTAGGGCTGGACGAGGGTCCCCCGGCGGGAAAGGGTGCCGCCTAGCAGAACGGAGTGGCGCTGGCGGCTGGCAGAACTGAGTGGCGCTGGCGCCTAGCGGCTAGCGGCTAGCGGCTAGCGGGAGAGGGTGGCGCCGGGGCCTTCGAGCCCTCCCCCGGCTCCGGCGAGCAGCGAGCCGAGCTGCGACCGCGAGCGGATGCCCAGCTTCCGGTAGACGCGGGTCAGGGACGCCTCGACGGTCTTCACGCTGAGGAACAGCCGGTTCGCCACCTGCTGGTTGGTGGCGCCCTGGCCGACGAGGACCGCGATCCGCCGTTCGCCCTCGGTCAGCGCCGCGTCGGCCACGGCGCCGAAGGGGGCGGAGCCGTCCTGGAGGCCCATGTCCAGACGGGCGAGGCGGTGCCGCGCTAGGTCGACCCAGGGTCGCGCGCCGCATCGCAGGAAAATCTCCAGGGCGTCCCCTGCCGCCTTCCTGGCGGGCCCGGCACGCCGCCGACGGCGTTCGATCCGGGCCTGTTCAAGGAGGCAGTGCCCCGTTTCGAGGGGCTGGCCGAGCCGGTCGAACAGGGCCGCCGCCTGCCGCAGGAGCGCGACGGCGTCGTCCGGTTCGCCACGCGTGGCCAGGACGCACGCCTCCGCGC
>JBOHBY010001146.1:0-3032 GCA_050698635.1 Spirillospora sp. | reverse complement strand
TGAGCGGCCCGTAGCCGTAGCCGAGCTGGAGGAGCTGCGTCAGCGCGAACAGCACCCCGGCCAGCGCGAACCCGAACATCGCGATCATCGCGGCGGCGCCGGAGAAGTCGCGGCGGCGCAGCAGGCGCAGGTCGAGCATCGGCTCCGGGTTGCGGTGCTGCCACAGCGCGAACAGGCCGAGCGCGACGGCGGCGGCCGCGCAGCCCCCGACCGTCCGGACGCCCGTCCAGCCGTGCTGCGGCCCGGAGATGATCGCCCACACCAACGTCGACATCCCCGCCGTGGACAGCACGGCGCCGAGCGCGTCCGGCCGCCGCCGAGGCCCCCGCGACTCGGGAACCAGCACCAGCAGCCCCACGACGGCGACGACCGTGACGGGCACGTTCACCAGGAACACCGACCCCCACCAGAAGTGCTCCAGCAGGAACCCGCCCAGCGTCGGCCCGGCGGCGACACCGATCATGGACGTCGCGCCCCAGATCGCGAACGCCTTCGCGCGCTCGTCCCGCGGGAAGACCTGCGCCATGATCGACAGTGTCCCCGGCATGAGGAACGCGGCGCCCACGCCCATCAGGCCGCGCATCGCGACGAGTTGCGCCGGGTTCTGCGCGAACGCGGCCAGCAGCGATCCGGCGCCGAACACGGCGAAGCCGACGAGCATGGCGCGGCGCCGTCCGTGCCGGTCACCGAGGCTGCCCGCCGTGATCAGCAGCCCGGCGAAGACGAGCGAGTAGGCGTCGATCACCCACTGGACGTCGGACGTGTCCGCGCCCAGGTCTCTGAGCAGGGACGGGATCGCCACGTTCAGGATCGTGTTGTCGACGACGACCACGAAGAGGCTGAGGCACAGCACACCAAGGATCTGCCAGCGCCGCGGATGCGGCTCCGGATGCGAAGTGGCCCGAGTCATCGCACACCCCTTTCTCGTACGGCGTTCGATAGATCTCGCACACTGTACGACTACACTCGCACGCCGTTCAACCCCCGGTACCATGTACGAGGCGAACGCGATGATGGGGAGGCACAGCGATGGCGGAGAAGGCACCGGTGTCGGTCTGGACGCGTCCCGAACGCCCCCGGCGCGAGCAGCCGACGCTCAGCCGCGACCAGATCGTCGACGCCGCCCTCGAACTCCTCGACGCCGAGGGCCTCGCCGGGCTCAGCATGCGGCGCCTCGGCACCCGGCTGAACTCCGGCGCGACGTCCGTCTACTGGCACGTCGCGAACAAGGACGAGCTGCTCGAACTCGCCCTCGACCGGGTCATGGCGGAAGTCTGCGTCCCACCGCCACACGACGAAGACGGCTCAGGCGGCGCGGACGGCTCAGGCGGCGCGGACGGCTGGCGGGCGTCCGCGACCGAGTACGCGCGCGGCTTCCGCGCGATGATCCACCGGCATCCGTGGACGGTCACGCTGTTCGGCAGCCGTCCGATGATCGGCCCGAACGCCACCCGCGTCCTGGACGAGGCGCTCACCGCGTTCGGTGCCGCCGGCTTCACCGGCTTCGACCTCGAATACGCCTGGTCGCTGGTCGTCGACTACGTCATCGGCGCCGCCGGCAGCGAGGCGAGCTGGCAGCGCGACCAGGCCGGCACCACCGCCGCCGAATGGATCGAGATCCTCGACCCCTACCTGGCGCGGATCGGCGGCGACCGCCCGACCCTGGCCGCCCACATCCGCGGCGTCTGGGCGAACGAGACCGGCGACATCCTCCAAGGCCGCTTCGACTTCGGCCTCGCCTGCCTCCTCGACGGCCTCGAAGCCCGAAGGCCCCCCACCCGATAAGGACGAGCGGAGGGCCTGGCGCGGCGGCTGGGAGCCGCCGGAGCCGCTGGGATCAGAAGGGTAGTTCGGCGGGCGGTTTCGGCTTGCTGTCGGTCCAGCCCATGTCGCGGACGGCCATGTAGTCGATCACGAACCCGGGTTCACCCACGAACTCGCGGCGCGGGGTCGGCCGATGCGTCGGCGCAGGTGGGCTTTGGCGAGGTTGAGCAGGCGGCGTGCGCCGGCGGAGTCGGCGGACTTGGCGACCCACAGTGCGATGGCGAAATAGGCGGCCTGCTGCGGGACGCGGATCCAAAGCGGGGTGGCTTCGGCGCCGTTGAGCGGGATGTCGTTGAGGGCGGCGTTGATGTTGGCCGGGAGCAGCAGCGGCATCAGGACGGCCAGGCCGACGGCGGCGCTCCAGCGGGTGCGGTTCATGACGAGCCCGACCGCGATGAGCAGTTCCAGGACGGCGGTCAAGTAGACCATGGCCAGGGGGAAGGGCACGAACGGCGGCACCATCTGGGCGAGATCGTCGGCGCTGGGCGTCGCGGCCACGCTGTCGGGCACGAAGCGCACGCTGCCGGTGACGACGAGCATGATCGCCATCGCGTGGGCGGCGCAGACCGGCCAGTCGGCGAAGCGGCGGACGCCAAGCGCGCCGAGCAGGCGCAGTGCCGGTAGGGAGATGACGAGGACGGCGAACTCCGCGCCAAGGGTTTCGAAGAAGTCTTCCATGAGATCTGGCCTTCCGAAGTGGGGGCGCGGCACCCCCTGCACTTAATCCTGTCACTGTCTAGATTGCAGGAAGGCCCCCCATCTTGTCAATGACAAGATGGGGGAGGGTTCGGCCAGGGACCACAGCGCGGGCGGCAGGTCAGGTGGCCAGGCCGTTGCGGTAGGCGTAGACGACGGCCTGGACGCGGTCGCGCAGGTCGAGCTTGGTGAGGATGCGCGACACATAGGTCTTGACGGTCTCCTGGCTGAGCACCAGCGTCGCGGCGATCTCGCTGTTGGACAGGCCGTCGGCGATGAGCCGGAGCACCTCAAGTTCGCGCGAGGAGAGCGCGACGTCGTCCGCCGCGCCCGGGGCGGGGCGGATCCGCGTCGCGTACCGGCCGACGAGCCGCCGCGTCACCTCCGGCGCCAGCAGCGCCGCCCCGCTCGCGACGGTGCGGATCCCGTGCAGGAGCTGCGCGGGCGGAGCGTCCTTGAGCAGGAACCCGCTCGCTCCCGCCCGCAGCGCCTCGTAGACGTACTCGTCCAGG
>JBOHBY010001145.1:0-9818 GCA_050698635.1 Spirillospora sp. | reverse complement strand
CATGTTCTTCGTCGGGTAGAAGCTGAAGCACCCGACCGTGCCCATCGCACCGGCGGGCGTCCCGTCCACGGTGGCGGCGTGGGCCTGGCAGGCGTCCTCCACGACGGCGAGCCCGTGCCGCTCGGCGATCGGCCCGATCCGCTCCATCGCCGCCGGGTGCCCGTACAGGTGCACCGGCATGATCGCCGCGGTCCGCGGCCCGACCGCGGCGGCGACGGCGTCCGGGTCGACGCAGAACGAGCCCGGTTCGATGTCGACGAACACGGGCTCGGCGCCGACGAGCCGCACGACGTTGGCGGTCGCCGCGAACGTGAACGACGGGACGATCACCTCGTCACCGGGTCCGAGACCGAGCGCGAGCAGGCTGAGGTGCAGGGCCGACGTTCCCGAGTTCACCGCCACGCAGTGCCGTCCCGCCACGATCTCGGAGAACTCCTCCTCGAACGCGGCGACCTCCGGCCCCTGCACGACCCGTCCGCTGCGCAGCACGCGCACCGCGGCCTCGATCTCCGCCTCCCCGATCACCGGACTCGCCGCCGGGACGAGCCCTTCAGATTCCACGGGCATGCACAGACTCCTTAGCGCGAACGGTGAGCGGCCGGCTTCCAAAAGGAGAACAGAGTGCAACATCATGCTCACAATTAGCGGAAGCCTCGCCTAACGGGCAGATTCTAGCCAAGCCAGACGGTTCCAAGGACGAAGTCGATCATATGTCGCCGCCCGCCCGCACAGGGGGAACACCGTGCACTCCCCCGATTCATTCCAGGTATCAGATTGGCGACGTCACGGCGAGGACGGGGTGAATCCCGGTTTAGTGGGTTTGGACGCTCTGGTCCTACACGGAGGGCGCTGTCGCCGTGCCAACACTGAGGTTCATGGGACGCACTCTGCTCGCAGGGTCGCTGTTGGTCGCGGCGGGCGTGGCCGTGAACCAGATCCTGAACAACGGAAAGTTGAGCTGGAGCTGGGGCTATCTAGCCCTGGTATTCACCGTCCTGGGCGCCCTGGTCGCAGCCACTCCCCAACCTCCGCCACCGGCTGGCGAGACCGTGCCTCCTCCCGCCCGTCCGGCGCGACGCCCTTGGCGCGCACGCCACACCTATCTACGGCGAATGCGCTCGTCGGTCGACCAGATGGAGACCATCGGTCTCGTCACCCAAGCGGAGTTCGTACTGCGAACCCGTCAGGTCTATGTCGACGTGATGCTCCAGCCGAAACCGGTCACCGACACGGTCACCGACTCCGGTATCGGGGCCGTCGCGTCCGCACCCGGTCAGCGGGATTCGCTTGCGTCCTTTCTCACACCGGGCCGCGTGCTCGCGGTCCTGGGCGCGGCAGGTTCCGGGAAGACGACCCTGGCCCGCTACACCGCACTGGAACTCGCCGAACGCCGCTGGCGCCGCGGACTGTTACCGGTCCTGCTATACCTGCGCGACCACACCGAGGCGATCCGGGCCGAGGCACCGGAGACCCTGGCACAGATCGCCTCAGCCGCCCCATGGTTGAACGGAGCGATTCCGGCCGAGTGGCTTGAGCGCCGTCTCGCACGGGGCCAATGCGTCGTGTTGCTGGACGGCCTGGACGAAGTAGCCGACACCGACGACCGCCGCCGCGTGGTGCGGTGGGTGGAGAATCAGATAAGCCGCTACCCGGGCAACGCGTTCGTCGTCACGTCCCGGCCACTGGGTTACAAGGACAACCGGCTGTCCAGCGCCGAAGTCCTCCAGGTGCAACGGTTCACCAGCGCGCAGATCCGCGCGTTCCTGCACGCGTGGTACCGGGCCATCGAGCGTCGTTCCCGGGAGGGCGACGCGCAGGAGATCGAGCGGAGGGCCGCCGACCACGCCGACGACCTGTTCCAGCGAATCAGCGGCCGTGCCACTCTCTACGACCTGGCCGCGAACCCGATGCTGCTCACGATGATCGCCAACGTTCACCGGTACCGCAGCAGCCTGCCGCGCAGCCGTACGGCCCTGTACGAGGAGATGTGCCAGGTCCTGCTCCACCGCCGCCAGGAGGCCAAGCACCTCACCGACCCCGAGCTGGAGGGCCTGAGCGGGGAACGGAAGGAACGCATCGTCCAGGAACTGGCATGGCACATGATGCGCGACCACCTGCGCGACATCCCCATAGCGAAAGCCGAGCGTGCGATCCGTACCGTGCTCCAGCGCACCGCCCCCAACCTCACCCCCGAGGCGTTTCTCTCCCACGTCAGGCGAAGCGGTCTGCTCCTGGAGCATCAACACGGGCAGTACGGCTTCGCCCATCTCACTCTCCAGGAATATCTGGCGGCGGCCCTCGTCCCCGGGCACGCTTCCCGCCGCCAAGTCCTGGTGGACAACGTCAGCGACCCCTGGTGGCGAGAAACCACCCTCCTGTGGGCCGCTCGCTCAGACGCCGGCCCGGTCGTCGAGGCCAGCCTGACCGCCCGCACCGTCGCCGCCCTCAATCTCGCCTACGCCTGCGCGAACGAAGCCCGCGAACTGGACCCCACCCTCCGTACCGCCCTAGACGAACTCCTAAGCGCGACCCCTGACGACCCCGACGAGATCCGGCTACTGGACGGCGTGGCCGCCGCACGCACCCTCCAGGACAGCCACGTTCTCGACAACAGCGGCACGCGCATCTGCGCTCACCCCGTACCCGACGCCCTCTGGGACCGCTACGCCCGCGCCCGCACCCGCGCAGAAGCCGAAGCCAACCCGTGGACCCTTGAACTCAAGAACTTTCTCACCTGGCTCAACAGCCTGTTCAGCGATGGCACCAGCTACCGGCTGCCCACCCTGGAGGAAGCCCAGCAGGCTCTCGACAACGACCTGTACCCCCACCCTGGGACGGTCCTGTTCGCCACCGACCACGATTGGGCCAGCGCCCATGCCCATGCACGCTTCGTCCTTGGTGAATCGGCCCGGCATCCCTTTGAGCCCGCACCGGAACAGGTCGAGTCCTACCCGGAACTGATCATCCGTCATACCCGCCCCGTCTGCGAGCTGCTCGGTGCCCGCTCCCGCCTCCCCTTTGCCTCCCTGCTCGGTTATGCGAGCCCTCGCGACCTCGGAAACCCCCGTCATCAGCTACTGCACATCATCGACCTCACCATCCAGCTTGCCGGCATCTTCGCCTACTACCGCAGAGCCCAATACGCGAGCCACCTCGACGTCGAGGACCCCCTTCCCCTGGACGACCCTGCTCGTATGTTCGACCTGCCCTATGCCCGGGAGCTGAGCAGGGATCTCGACCGCGCTCTCGGCCTCGGCGACATCGTCGAACGGGCACTCGACGCGGTCTCCGCCCACGCCTTCGGCCTGATCACCGATTTCTCGGTCGTGTATCCAGTCCTCAGCAGGGCGGTCGACAGTGTGCTCGGGCTCGCCCGCGCCTCCAGTCCCGCACCTGATCAGGACCTCGCACGTGCCCTCGGCAGAATTCACGAAATCGCCGAGGCGTTCGCCAGCGTCGATGTCCTCGATCAGGTTCCCGATCACATCGAGGAGCTCATCACCGTGTCGCGCGAGGTCCTCGCCCTTGAGACGGCCGACCGCGGTTTCGACGCCGACCATGGCTTCCTTAACCTCACCCGCGACCGCCCCCATGACATCAACCTTGACGATGTCTACATGTACATCCGCGGCCGCAGAGCTGATCCCGACCCTGCCGGGTACCTCCTTCGGGCGAGCGAAGAGGCCCTTCAACGGGCCATTCATCTCTACGATCAAAGCACCGTGAGCGCCGAGTACGACAACGACTACGCCTTTTCTCGCGCCCATGGCAACGTTCTCGCCCTCGCCGGCGACCTGGCTCACGCCCGTGCCTTGGCCGGAAGCAAACTGTGGGGCGTCGGGACGGCCACCGTGACGGGACTCGCGGGGGCCTGTGACCAGCTCATACGTGGCTCCGCGGAGTTCATGGACGCTGAACGGTCCCGCAGGCGGCGGCACGAAGTGGTGTCGGCGCCCTTCGCACAGTTCCTCCAGGACCAGTTCAGCGAGCTCCGTCCCTGGCACCTGGCCGATGATCCGGTCATGGCACTAGAACGTGCCCGGCAACTGGCGAACGCCTCCGGGCCGAGGAATATCGAGGCTCTGATATCGAGCGCGCTGATCTATACCTTCCCTCTGTGGGACCGAAGCCGCCCAGTCCGGCAAAGCGACCTGGTGCTGGCCGTCACCTGTGTCCTGGCGGCGCTGACTCTGTGCGACGAGAGGGCAACCGACCCGGAACTCGTCAAGTTGCTGCGCGGCGCGCTGTGCGCGCTCATCGCGCTGACGACCGACATGGGAGAACGGTCCGATAGGGCGAAGCTGGTGCTGGTGCGGAACTAGGGCCGATGAAGGACGATGGAGGAGCGGGGTCCGCTCCTCCATCACGTCCGTGCGGCTGTGGCTAGTTGAAGTAGACCGTTCGCTTTTCCTTGGTACTGCAAAGGGGGCCCCAGGCGGCTTCGTACTTGCACGCCTTGACGTGGATCGTGAGCGACTTCGTGGAGTTGCCGACCTTGTGGGAGTAGGTGGCGGTGTCGCCCTTGCCGTCCCAGGTGCCCCAGGAGTTGTAGCCGATCGTGACGACGGCGTTGCGCCCGTCCGCCTTGTTGTCGTAGATCGTGCCCTTCACGTAGTGGCCGGAGCTGCACTCCTTGGCATAGATGTTGGCGGCGGCGCCCGTTCCCGCGCCGATGGTCTTCACGTACGTCCACTTGCAGGCGTAGGCCTGGGCGGCGGTGGCGGGGATCGCCACCGTGCCGGCGGCGAGTGCGCCGACCAGAAGTGTTCGCCGAACCGTCCCCTTGATGCGCATGGTTTCCCTCTCTGATGTGTTCCGATCGGTGGTCACAAGGTTTGTGGAATGTGGTTGGAGCAAGGTTGTGCGGTGGTTGCGGCGCAGGCCGAGGTGATGGTGTGGGAGTCGTGGGTGAGGATGGCCTTTTCCAGGCGGCGGAGGGCGGGGCTGGGGTCCAGGCCGAGTTCGTCGGTGAAGGCACGTTGGCCCTTGCGGCAGACGTCCAGGGCTTCGGCTGTGCGGCCCAGGGCGTAGAGGGCTCGCATGAGCTGTGCCAGGGGGCGTTCGTGGTACGGGTGGTCGGCGACGATTCCGTAGAGTTCGCCGACGACTTCCGCGGGGCGGCCTAGGCCGAGTTCGGCGTCGGCCCAGTCTCCGGCGGCGGTGAGCCTGAGCTCGGTCAGCCGGAACGCCTCCACGCGTGTCGCCTCCAGGTGGTCCTGGCCGTCGAAGGGGGCGCCGCGCCACAGCGCGAGCGCGTCCTTGATCGCGGCCGCTCCCTGCTCGGTCATGCCGGCGGCGACGGCCTTGCGGCCCGCGTTGCTGTGGACGGCGAACGTGTCCGCGTCGAGCTCCCCGGGCCGGACGACGACGGCGTAGCCGGGGCGGCGCGACTCCAGCCTGTCGGGGCCGAGGAGGCCGCGCAGGTGGTGGACGTAGCCGTGCAGCGTCTTGACCGCCGTGCGGGGCGGGGCGCAGGGCCACAGGGCGTCGATCAGGCAGTCGATCGGGACGGCCCGGCCGGGGTCGCAGAGCAGGACCGCGAGCAGGTCCCGCCACTTGGGTCGCAACGGGACGGTCCCGTTCTCCGTGTGGATCTCCAGCGGACCCAGTACATGAAACTTCATGCCGTCAGTTCTAAGGCGGCCGGATGTTGTCCGAAATGAGTCCGGGGGACGTCCGGACAGCGGCCCGCAAGGTCCGGACAAGCAGGTCAGGGGCCTGGACGACCTTTGCGCAACCTTGTTCCAACCGCACTCCTGGAATCTTCCGTAGTCGATGCCGGTCTCGGAAGGAGGGGGTTCCGGGCCGCGTCGGCGCTGGACGCTCTCCGGTCCAGCGGCTCCCACGCGACCGGCGGCACGAAACGGACGAGGGCGGGTTCGTGCCGCCGGCGGCGGGGTCACTGTGTTCCACCCGGGCGGCGCGCGCGTCAGGGCGGTTCCCGTGTTGTGTCGAAGATCGGCGGCTTCTAGGGTCAGCGGCGGACGACCTGGAAGACGACGGGAGCGGGACGTTGGGGCGACCTGAACAACCGGTGGACCCGATGGCCGGCCCGGCCGAGCGCCTCGCGTGGGAACTGCGACGGCTTCGCGACCAGGCCGGGCGGCCCAGCTACCGGGAGCTGGCCCAGCACGCGCATTTCTCGCGCAGCACCCTCGCCGAGGCGGCGACCGGGATGCGCCTGCCGACGCTGGAGGCGACCCTCGCGTACGCCGTCGCGTGCGGTGGTGACCGCGCCGAGTGGGAACGGCGGTGGCATCTGGCGGCCGACGAGGTCGAGCGGGCGCGCCGCCGTAGCCCGTACCCGGGGCTGGTCCCGCTTGGCGCCGCCGACGCGGATCTGTTCTTCGGCCGCGAGCAGTTGCTGGAAGATCTGTTGAAGGCCGTGCAGCGGGCGTCGCTCACGGTGGTGGCGGGGGCCTCGGGCAGTGGTAAGTCGTCCTTGCTCGGGGCGGGGCTGCTGGCGAAGCTGACCGCCGAGGGCACGTCCGCGAGGCTGGTCACGCCGGGTGCGCACCCGGTGTACGAGGACGGCGACGACGCGGTCCTGGTCATCGACCAGTTCGAGGAGGTCTTCACGCTGGTCGCCGATGACCGGGAGCGGGACGCCTTCCTCGACCGGCTGACCGCCGTGGCCGCCGCCGGAGCCGGTCCGGCGCTGGTGATCGGCGTGCGCGCCGACTTCTACGAACGGTGTGTGCGGCATCCCGGGCTGGTCACCGCGTTCCGCGACAGCGTGCACGTGCCGGTCGGTCCGATGGACGAGCGGGAGCTGCGCGCCGTCGTCGCCGAACCCGCGGCGAAGGTCGGGCTCCAGGTGGAACCCGACCTGGTGGCCGCGGTGCAGGCCGAGGCCGCCGGGCAGGCGGGCGCGCTTCCGATGGTCGCGCACGCGCTGCGGGAGACGTGGAGCCGTGAACGGGGGAACACCCTGCGGCTCGCCGGATACCGGGCCGCGGGCGGGGTCGCGGGCGCCATCGCCCAGACGGCCGAGCGGCTCTGGACCGGCCTGGACGAGGCCCAGCGCGACCTGCTCCGCACCGTCCTGCTCCGTCTCACCGCGCCGGGCGACGGCACCGCCGACACCCGCCGCAAGATCGACCGGGACGAGCTGACCGGCATCGGACCGGCGGGCGAGCTGGACACCGTGCTCGACCGGCTGGCCGCCGCGCGGCTCATCGTCCTGGACCGCAACAACACGACCCGCGACGACGCGATCGAGATCGCGCATGAGGCGCTGATCTACAGCTGGCCCAGGCTGCGGGAGTGGCTCGACCACGACCGCGACGCCAGGCTGCGCCACCAGCGGCTCACCCGCGACGCGGCCGACTGGGAACGCGACGGGCACGGCGAGGACCACCTCTACCGGGGCGACCTGCTCGCCGCCTGGGACACCGACACCGCGGACCACTCGCCGCTGAACGAGCTGGAACGCTCTTTTCTCGCGGCGTCCCGGGTGCAGGGCGCCACCGTCCGGCGCCGGAAGCACCTCACGATCGGCGGGCTGTCGGTCACGGCGGCGGCGATGGGCGTCCTGCTCGTTCTGGTTCTGGTGCAGACGGGGAACGCGGGCGACGCCAGTGACCGCGCCACGTCCGTGCGGCTGGCGGGCGAGGCCCGCGACCAGCTCCGGCAGGACCCGGAGCTGGCGCTCCTGCTGGCGATCGAGGCGTACGAGGCGGGGCCGACGCCCGAGGCGGACATCGTCCTCCGGCAGGCGACCGTGGACGCGCGCCTGCGCGGCTCGCAGGCCACCGGGCTGAGCCGGGTGGACGAGGCGGCGACCTCCCCCGACGGCCGGAAGATGGCGATCTGGGGTTCCGGCCCGGCGCCCGCGGCCCTGGAGATCTGGGACCTCAGCGGCCCCGCCCCCCGCCGTGACGAACTCCGCGTCCCGCCGTCCGGCACGCAGAACATCAAGAGCGCCGCGTTCAGCCCGGACGGGCGTCGGCTGGCCACCGGCAACGCCACCGGACGGGTCGCCGTCTGGGACCTGGCCGCAGCGTCCGAGCAGCCGACGGTCCTGGGCACCGCGCCGCAGGGGGTCTTGGGCCTTAGTGTCAGCCGGTCCGGGCAGGTGGCGAGCGCGCATGCCGACGGCGTCCGCCTCTGGAGCCCGGCCGGTCGCGCGCCAACCGAACTCCCCGGACGAAGTGTGGCGTTCAGCCCCAGCGGGCGGCGGCTGGCCACCGGAGGAGGCGGTTCACCCCTCCGGATCTGGTCCCTGACGAAAGACCGCCCCAAGCCGGAACGGACGGCCGCGCGCGGCGAGCCGGACCAGGTGGCGTTCGCTCCGTCCGGCCCCTGGGCGGCCACTGTCCAGGGCGGCGTGCCGCAGGTCTGGGATGTCCTCACCGGTCGGGACCGCGAGTGGGAACCACAGATCGAACTGCCCGGCCATGCACCGCGGCAGAGCGGCCTCGCCTTCAGCCGCGGCGCGGAACGCATGGCCACCTACGGCGCGGACGGCCTCATCCGCGTCTGGACGACGGGCGCCGACGCCGACCCCCTGACCCTGCATACCCGCGGAAACCCACGCGGAGTGGCGTTCACCGACACGTCCATGGTCAGCGTCCAGGCCGACGGCACACTGCGCCAATGGGACGTCACGACCAGCGAGCCGGCGCCCGCCCAGGGCAGACCCCTGGCCCTCAGCTCCGACACCAAGACCGTGGTGACGTCCGCCGCCCCCACGTCCGTGATCGCTCCCCGGGACATCCGGCTCCGCGTCTGGCGGGGCTCCGACGTCACCGAGATCAAGGGCCCCAGAGACTCCGCCTACCAGATCGCCCTCAGCCCGGACGGCCGCCGCATGGCGGGCCTCGGCCGATCCGGCACGCTGACTCTCTGGGATCTGTCGACCGGCGCTTCGACCACCGCCCCGGCCGGCCTGCGCGGACTTCCGTCGATGCTGACGTTCAGCCCGGACGGCAAGCGCCTGGCAGCGGGCGCCACCAACACCGACCCGCAGGTGTGGGAGATCTCCCCGGGCCTGAAACGCCTCACCGGCTGGGAGACCCAGCCCACGGCGAAAGCCGGTGGCACCGTCGCGTTCAACGCGGACGGCACCCTCCTGGCCGACGCCCGCGACGACGGCACCGTCCTCATCTGGAACCTGACCGGACGACACGAACCCAAGGTCATGCGCGGCAACCGGGACGACCTCACCGGCCTGGCCTTCGGCCCCGACGGCCGCCGCCTGGCAGCCGCCGCCACCGACGGCGCGATCCGCGTCTGGGACACCCGGGGCGAGGCGGCCGAACCGACCGTCCTGCGGGGGCCGGTCAACCGCGTCCGCAAGGTCCGTTTCAGCCCTGACGGGGCCTGGCTGCTCACCAACGAACCCACCGGCAACCTGCGCCTGTGGCGTCCGCCCGGCGGAGACCCGGTGGAGCTGACGGGGTGGGGAGCGACCGGCGGCCTCGCAGCCTTCACCCCCGACGGCAAGCGGATCGTCCGCGGTCTCAGCCCCCAGCTCGTCGGATTCACCGGCCTCGGCCCGTCCCTCACCCGGACCCGCGCATGCGAGGTGTGCGCTCCCGCCGACGACGTCCTCACCTTGGCCAAGTCCCGCCGGACCCGCGGCCTGACCGCGGAGGAACGCCGCACCCACCACATCCCCTGACACGCTTTAATTGCGCGCATGCGGGACGACGACGTGCGAACGTGCCTGCGGGTGCTTGCCGAAATGGCGGACGCGCCGGAAGGCGACCCCGATCTGGACCGGGTCCGTGCCGCCGTCGGGGCGTTCGTCCGGCGGACGCGGGGACGGGAGCGGGCAGCGGCCCGGCGACGGCGAGCGGCCGCCGATGCGGAGA